>NZ_QUFR01000018.1:37721-37955 GCF_003478575.1 Dorea sp. AF24-7LB | reverse complement strand
ATTTCGAGGTTCTTGCTCGTTGCTTTCACTACTTCTGTGTATGGCGACAGCCATGACCGCGGAAACACCGCAGATGGTTTCGAGGTTCTTGCTCGTTGCTTTCACTACTTCTATGTATGGCGACAGCCATGACCGAGGAAACACCGCAGGTGGTTTCGAGGTTCTTGCTCGTTTCTTTCACTACTTCTATGTATGGCGACAGCCATGACCGAGGAAACACCGCAGGTGGTTTCG
>NZ_QUFR01000018.1:0-37711 GCF_003478575.1 Dorea sp. AF24-7LB | reverse complement strand
TGACCGAGGAAACACCGCAGGTGGTTTCGAGGTTCTTGCTCGTTTCTTTCACTACTTCTGTGTATGGCGACAGCCATGACCGAGGAAACTTTTCCCACTACTCAAGCACCTGCTCTTTTCCGTCAACTTCCGCAAAGAAACATGCCTCTCCCACTTCCATCTTTGCCTGCCCGGAAGTTCCTTCTGTAATCTCCGCCTGCACCGGCGCCAGCTGCTCATCGGACAGTAGCACTTCCAGCACAACCTGATCCGTATACTGCGTACCCAGAATCTGAATGCCGTTCTCTCCTAATATGTACTGAATTTTACCAAGTCCGGTATAATCCGTTGTAATCTGAAGTTTAGATCCTGAAATTCTGGTTACAATCTGGGAAGAAGCCAGTCCTGCCTGCACCGAAGACGAATATGCCCGTACCAGTCCTCCTGTTCCAAGAAGTGTTCCTCCGAAATATCTTGTAACAACTACTACAACCTGATGAAGTCCCGCACCAGTCAGCACATCCAGCATCGGCTTACCGGCTGTACCATTCGGCTCCCCATCATCACTGCACCGCATCAGTTCCTGCTGCTCTCCAACAATATAGGCAAAACAATTGTGTCTGGCATTCCAGTATTTTTTCTTTGTGGCCTCGATAAAAGCAAGCGCTTCCTCTTCTGTCTTCACCGGACTTACAGTTGCAATAAAACGGGATTTCTTTTCTACAATTTCGGCTTCACCGCCGGTATATACAATTTTATATTCTAATGCCATTATTTTTGTTCCTTTCTTTCCTGCACGAGCTGATGATATTTTCCTTTTACATCAGGCAGTCACTCATGATAAAACAGCCCGAAAAATACACTTACTTATTATATTACCGAATTTCTTAAGATTTTCCTACCAAAATATGAAGTTTTCATTTTTTTCTTTATTTCAAAGACTATCTTTGCTATAATGACGTGGTATGAAGGAGGCAAAAACTCATGAATTATGGTAAAAGAAAGGCTGCCAGGCAGCAGAAACGAATAACATCCAAATCTGCCATGCAAGGGAAACGCGTCGGCGTCCGCCTGTTCAAAGCTTTGCTGCTCTGTATTGTGCTGGTCGGAGTGATTGGTATCATCGGCGGTGGATTATTTGTAAAACGTATCATAAACAATGCGCCTGAGGTATCCCCTTCCGATGTCAAACCGCAGGGGTTTACAACTTTTGTTTATGCAGATGACGGTAAAACGGAAACACACCGTTTTGTAGCTTCCGGTTCAAACCGTGTTTACAAAACAATTGATGATATTCCGGATAATCTGGCTCACGCATTTGTTGCAATTGAGGATGAACGTTTTTACAAACATAATGGTATCGACTTACAGGGTATCGCCCGTGCAGCAGTTTCCACACTGACCGGTTCCGAACAGGGTGCCAGTACACTGACACAGCAGCTCATCAAGAATAATGTTTTCCCGAACTTTGTAGACGAGAAGACATTTGCAGACAAATTAGAGCGTAAGTTCCAGGAGCAGTATCTTGCTTTACAGATTGAGAAGCAGATGAGCAAGAATGAGATTCTGGAAAGTTATATGAATACGATCAACCTTGGACAGAACTGTCTTGGTGTACAGTCCGCATCCATGCGTTATTTTGGAAAAGATGTGTCCAAACTTACATTATCTGAATGTGCGGTTATTGCCGGGATCACTCAGAATCCATCCGGCTACAATCCGGTAACACATCCGGATGCCAATGCCAAGAGACGAGACAACGTTCTGAAAAACATGCTTGAACAGGGTTATATTTCAAAAAAAGAATATAACAAGGCAAAGAAAGACAAAGTTTATGCACGTATTCAGAAAGCCAACAAGAAAAACAGTGATAATAATAACGCTGCCAGCTATTTTGTAGATGCACTTTCTGACCAGGTTATCCACGATCTGAAAGAACAGCTCGGATACACAGATGCACAGGCATACAATGCTCTCTACAGTGGCGGCTTAAGCATCTATTCTACCCAAAACAAAAAGATGCAGAAGATCTGTGATGAAGAGATGAACAAAGACTCTAACTATCCTGGACTTAAGGAATACGGTCTGGATTATGCCCTTACCGTAACCCGTGCTGACGGTTCTGTTAAGAATTACAGCTCTGGCCATGTAAAAAAATACGTCCAGAAGAAATACGGCAAATCACAGGGGCTTTTATACTCCAGCAAAGAAGAAGCCAAGCGTATGGTAAAAGAATGGAAAAAGACCATCGCTAAAAAAGGAGACAAATATAACGAAGTAATGAACATTACTCCACAGCCTCAGGCCTCCGTTACTCTGATGGATCAGAGCAACGGCGAGATCAAAGCTATGGTAGGTGGACGTGGTGCCAAAGGTTCCAGCCTCAGTCTGAACCGTGCTTACAAGGGTGCAAAACGTCAGCCTGGATCTACATTCAAGGTTCTGGCAGCTTATGCACCTGCAATTGATGCATGTGGCAAGACACTTTCTTCTACCGTTGTTGATGAGCCTTACAGTTATAAAAATGGCAAAAGCGTGCGAAATGCCAGCCGTTCTTACAAAGGAACTGTTACTTATCGTACTGCTATCGCCAATTCCATCAATGTCTGCGCAGTCAAGGTCAGTGATGAGATTACACAACAGCTGGGCTATGAATACTGTAAAGACAAATTTGGAATCAGTACACTTGTTAAGAACAAAGAAATCAACGGAAAGATCTTCAGTGATGTTAACCAGACACTTGCACTTGGTGGTATCACAGAAGGTGTTTACAACTATCAGCTCTGCGCTGCATATGCTTCCATTGCTAACGGCGGTGAATATAACACACCTACCCTTTACACGAAAATCGTAGATCATGATGGGAATGTTCTGTTAGAGAATCCGGGTTCATCCCACAGAGCAGTCAAAGAAAGCACTGCTTCTCTTCTTACAAGCGCATTACAAAGTGTTGTTAAAGAAGGTACAGGACGTTCCTGCCAGTTAGACAATATGGCAACTGCCGGTAAAACCGGTACAACAACTTCTAACAAGGACTTATGGTTCTGTGGCTTCACTCCTTATTACACCTGTGCAGTATGGGGTGGATATGATGACAACAAGGAATGCAGCTATGACACAAGCTTTCGTTTCCGTCTCTGGAAAGGAATTATGAGCCGTATCCATGAGAATCTTGAATCAAAAGATTTTGATACAAACGCAGGACTGGAAAAAGTATCTGTCTGTAGCATTACTGGTAAGCTTCCGCGTTCCGGATGTCCGACCGAGACAGAATACTTCACGGAAGACACCGTACCTACAGAGACCTGTCCGGGACATTCCAGCTACGACAGTGGATCCAATTATAACAATGATAATAACAGCAATAACGGTAACACCGGTGATACGAACAATGGTAATACCGGCAACAACTCTGGCGGTAATACTGGCGGTAATACTGGCGGTAATACTGGCGGTAACTCTGGCGGCAACTCCGGTGGCAACTCTGGTGGCAACTCTGGCGGTAACTCTGGTGGCAACTCTGGCGGTAATACCGGTGGTAACTCTGGCGGCAATACCGGTGGCAACACTGGTGGCAATACTGGCGGTAACTCCGGTGGTGATACTGGTGGTAACTCCGGTGACAACACTGGTGGCGGCACTGGTGGCGGCACCGGCGGACATGGTAATTAATCATCAATAAATGAATAGTAAAAAAGCATTGGGTTTGTATGAACCGAATGCTTTTTTATTTGCTCAGCTATTTTTTTATTTTATAATCTCTGCAATTTTAATTCTGCAATTTTAGTCAAGGATTAGTTTTGCAGCTCCGCATATTCCTGCATCATTTCCTAATTCTGCAAGTTTAAACTGTACATCCTGATTTGCAAAGAATGCATTTGCTCTGTAGTTCTTGACAATATAGTCAAGAAGGATCTCTCCTGCCTTTGATACACCTCCACCAATTACGATTACTGCCGGATCAACAACAACTGCAATGTTGGCAAGTGCATGTCCAAGATATTTTCCAAATTCTTCTACAATCTCTTCTGCAATTTCATCCTGTGCCTTTAATGCATCAAATACTGCTTTTGCATCTACATGTTCCTGACTGCGTAACAGGCTGGACTTTGCATCCTTTGCGAGACGCAGTGCTGCAAGTCTTGCAATGCCTGTAGCGGAAGCATACTGCTCCAGGCATCCTTTTTTTCCACAACCACAGGTTTCTGTCTCTGTTTCATTCACACAGATATGACCGATCTCCCCACCGGCACCATTCGTACCAACCAGAGGATGTCCTTCCAGGATTACGCCACCGCCTACACCTGTTCCCAGCGTAACCATGACGATATTCTTCTCACCTTTTCCAGCCCCAAGCCACATCTCGCCAAGGGCTGCTACATTGGCATCATTTCCCAGTCTGACTTTCAGACCGGTCAGCTCTTCCATTTCTTTTTTAACTTCCTTATAACCCCATCCGAGATTTGCTGTATTCTGTACAATACCCACTTCCGTCACCGGAGCCGGAACACCGATTCCTACTCCTTCGATCTGATCCTTTGCAATCTTCTTTTTCTCACAAAGTTCCTCTATAGAAGCGGCAACATCCGGAAGGATCGCAGCGCCTTCGTTTTCTGTGTGGGATGGAATCTCCCATTTTTCCAGAAGTACACCATCGATCTGGAACAATCCCATCTTCACAGTTGTTCCGCCAATATCTACGCCAAAACAATATTTCATAATTATTCTCCCTGTTTCTTAGCCATATTTTCCTGCACACGTTTGTATAATTCCTGTGCAGCATTATATCCCATACTTTTCTGTCTGTGGTTGATTGCCGCAGTCTCAACAATGATCGCGAGATTACGTCCCGGACGGATCGGTAACTGATGACATACAACTTTATTGCCAAGAAATTCTGTATATTCTTCTTCCAGTCCCAGTCTGTCATATTCTTTATCACGATTCCAATCTTCTAATGTGATAACAAGATCGATATTCTGTGTCTCTCTTACACTCTGTACACCAAACAGCATCTTCACATCTACAATGCCGATTCCTCTTAACTCAATAAAATGTCTCGTAATATCCGGCGCCTTACCTACCAGTGTATCATCACTGACCTTGCGGATTTCTACAACGTCATCGCTTACAAGACGATGTCCACGCTTGATCAGCTCAAGCGCCGCCTCACTCTTACCGATTCCACTCTCTCCCATGATCAGCACACCGACACCATATACATCAACAAGTACACCATGAATCGAAATGCAAGGCGCCAGTTCTACATTTAACCAGCGAATGATCTCAGCCGTAAATGTAGATGTATTGACCCCTGTAGAAAATACTGGGACATTTGCCTTATTTGCTTTCTCCAGAAGCATTGGTTCCGGTTTTAAACCACGACAGTATACAATACACGGGATCTCATAAGACAATAACATGTCATAGATTTTTTCTTTTTTCTCTTCTTCTATATTCTCAAGATATGTGTATTCTACATATCCGATAATCTGCACACGTTCTGATGCAAAATGTTCGAAAAATCCAGTAAGCTGCAATGCCGGACGGTTTACATCCGGAACGGAAACTCCTGTTTTTGTATAATCTACATCCGAAGTCAGATTCTTTAGGTCAAACCGCTCTACAATCTGACTTAATTTCACTTGATTTACCATACTGTTTCCTCCACCCTTTCTTTCCAGTATTTCTTAATTGTGCAAAAAATAACACACAATATTATATCATATCAATGAAAGAATTTGTATACATCTTCTGCTGATTTTTTATTCATTGATGGCAGTTTCTGAAGCTCTTCTACAGATGCTTGTTTTATTGCATCTATATTTTCAAAATGCTTCATCAGTTCTTTTCTTCTTGCCGGCCCTACTCCCGGAATGTCGTCCAGAATCGAACGTACCTGTCCTTTTCCTCTCAGTTGTCTGTGGAAGGTAATAGCAAAACGGTGTGCTTCATCCTGAATTCTGGTGATCAGCCGGAATGCTTCTGAATGTATGTCGATCGGAAGCTCCACATTTTTATAATACAGCCCTCTTGTGCGGTGATGATCGTCTTTTACCATTCCACATACCGGGATTGAAATGTCAAGTTTTTGCAATACCTCTTCTGCAATATTTACCTGTCCGCGTCCACCATCCATCAGTATAAGATCTGGAAATACCGTAAATCCTCCCAGCTCTTTTCCTTCTTCCTGTTCTCTGAGACCATGGGTAAATCTGCGCGTCAGTACCTCTTCCATACTGGCATAATCATCCGGTCCCTGTACGCTCTTGATACGGAACTTACGGTAATCGTTTTTCTTTGGCTTGCCCCGCTCGTACACAACCATGGAGCCTACCGAAGCAAAACCACTTGTATTGGAAATATCAAATGCCTCCATTCTGGAAATGCCTGACAGTCCGAGTATTTTTTCCAACTCTTTGACAGCTCCGATCGTCCGTCCTTCTTCTCTTTTCAGCCGCTCCTTGTCCTTTTGTAATACCATGGCGGCATTCTTTTCAGCCAGTTCAACAAGTTTCTCTTTCTGCCCTTTTTTCGGAATGATCAGGTGGACTCTCCGTTCCTTTTTCTTGCTCAGCCACTCTTCCAGAAGTTCCTGGTCTTCCACTTCCTGCGGAAGCATAAGCTGCGAAGGAATATACGGTGTTCCTGCATAAAATTGTTTGATAAAGCTGGTCAGTGTTTCTTTTTCTGTCTCTCCCGGCGCTGTTTTTAAATAAAAATGATCTCTTCCGATCAGTCTGCCTCCACGGATAAAAAAAACCTGCACGACCGCATCTGCATATTCTGTCGCCATAGCAATAACGTCTCTGTCTTCTCCTGCTGTGTCCGTGATCTTCTGCTTCTGCGCAATCTTCTGCACACTGAACAATAGCTCCCTGTATTCTGCTGCCTTCTCAAATTCCAGTACTTCTGCCGCATCCTGCATCTGTTTTTCCAATCTCTTTAATATAATGTCATAATTCCCATTCAGAAAATGCAGTACCTCCTGCACGGACTTCTGATACGCTTCCTGGCTTATATATCCCTGACAGGGCGCATCGCACTGATGAATGTGATAATTCAGGCATGGGCGTTCTTTTCCCGTATCCCTTGGCAGTTTACGATTGCAGCTCCGGATATGATATAATTTGCGGATCAGTTCGATCGTATCTTTTACTGCACCGGCACTTGTATATGGTCCAAAATATTTCGCTTTGTCTTTTATCATCTTTCGCGCCAGCATTATTCTTGGATATGCTTCATCCGCTGTCACTTTGATAAATGGATACGCCTTATCATCCATAAGCATCGTATTATACTTTGGATGGTGTTCCTTGATCAGATTACATTCCAGAACAAGCGCTTCCAGTTCAGAATCCGTAACGATATACTCAAATCTCCGAATATGCGTTACCATCTGCTCAATCTTTGCGCCTTTATTCCTGCTGCTCTGGAAATACTGACGCACCCGATTTTTAAGGCTGATCGCTTTTCCGACATATATGATCATATCTGTCTCATCATGCATGATATATACTCCCGGTTTTCCCGGAAGTTTTTTTAACTCTTCAGGTATATCAAACATTTGTCTTCCCTTTCTTTTTCTGATTCACATCGTAATTATTGTATCGGAAAAAAGGTCTGTAAGCAAGGTCTTGCAGAAGGCTTTTCATTATAACAGAAATCATATTTTCTCTATGCAAGTAAAAAAGAGTACGCAGATAAGAAAAATGGAGCAGATAAAATCTGCCCCATTTTGTATACTTACAATCTCTTATACTTCTTTCATTGCAATTCGTTCTTCGCCGGATGCCTTCTTCTCTTCCGGATCGGTTCCTTCCACTTCATGTAATATCTGCATAAATTCCTTACCTGTAATGGTCTCTTTCTCGATCAGGAATGCAGCAATCTTATCCAACGTTTCTCTGTGTGCCTGTAATAATGTCTTCGCCTGCTCGTAAGCCTCTTTTAGCATCTTCATGACTTCTTTATCAATCTCAGATTCTGTCTCTGCTCCACAGTTGGAAACCGGTCTTCCGTTCAGGTATCTGTTCTGTACCGATTCCAGTCCGATCAGTCCGAACTTCTCACTCATACCATACTGCGTGATCATCGCTCTTGCTACCTGTGTTGCTTTCTCGATATCGTTTGAAGCACCTGTCGTAACCGTATCAAATACAATCTCTTCTGCAGCACGTCCGGCAAGCATACCAACTAACATTGCTTCCAGTTCTTTCTTCGTATTCAAATACTTCTCTTCCTCCGGAGTCTGCATAACATAACCGAGTGCTCCCATCGTACGTGGTACGATCGTAATCTTCTGTACCGGCTCTGCATCCTTCTGAAGTGCGCTCACCAATGCATGTCCGACTTCGTGGTAGGAAACGATTCTTCGTTCCTCCTGACTCATAATACGGTCTTTCTTCTCCTTGCCGACCAGTACAACTTCTACAGCCTCAAACAGATCTGCCTGCGATACCGCATGTCTGCCATGTTTGACTGCATTAATTGCAGCTTCATTGATCATATTGGCAAGATCTGATCCGACAGCACCGGAAGTTGCAAGTGCGATCTCTTCCAGATCAACCGTCTCATCCATACGGACATCTTTGGAATGAACCTTTAATACTTCCACACGTCCTTTTAAATCAGGTTTTTCAACAATGATACGTCTGTCAAAACGTCCCGGTCTTAACAGCGCCGGATCCAAGATCTCCGGACGGTTCGTTGCCGCCAACAGAACAAGTCCTTTATTGCTCTCAAATCCGTCCATCTCTGCAAGGAGCTGGTTCAGTGTCTGTTCTCTCTCATCGTTACTTCCCATCTGGTTGTCACGGCTCTTACCGATTGCATCGATCTCATCAATGAAAATGATACACGGTGCCATCTGCTGCGCCTGTTTGAACAGATCTCGTACACGGGAAGCTCCAACACCCACATACATCTCAACAAAAGCCGAACCGCTGAGTGAGAAGAACGGTACTTTCGCTTCTCCGGCGACCGCTTTTGCAAGTAATGTCTTACCGGTTCCCGGAGGTCCGACTAACAGTGCACCTTTCGGAAGTTTCGCACCAACACTTGTATATTTTCCCGGATTATGCAGAAAATCTACGACTTCCTGCAGAGATTCTTTTGCTTCATCCTGTCCTGCTACATCCTTAAATGTAACTCCGGTCTGCTTCTCCACATACATCTTGGCATTACTCTTGCCGATTCCCATCATGCCGCCACCCTTAGACATACGCTTTGTCGTCCAAATGATCAGTGCTACCAGACATGCCACCGGAAGGAATGTGCCGAGAAGCTGGAGCATGACTGCGGATGTTGTATCCGGTATCTTTGCGTTATATTCTACATGCGCTTTATACAGTTTGTCAGACAGCTGATCGTCCTTGACAACTCCTGTATAATACTTCTTCGCAATCCGGTCTCCGGATTCTTTCTTCATTGTGATGATCAGTTTATCACTGTCGATCTCAACTTTGTCTACTTTTCCTGCATCGACATATTTTAAAAACTTGTCGTAGCTGATCTCTGTCTCGGATCCTTGTCCCTGAAACTGATAAAGTGCCAGCACAAGTATCGTCGTGATCAGAGTCACTAAAATGACAAATGAAAAGCCCTGTCGGTTATTCTTTTTAGGATCTTGATTTTTCTTATTCTGGTTGTCCATATTCTTCCTCCTATTACATTACATAATTATAAGGACAGCCCACCCGGAAATCAATAAAAGATTTATGAAAAGATTGTAAACTTCCCATATCCTGTAGTATACTTGGATAGAAAATAGTTCATACAGAAATTTACACTTTTATGAAATATTTTTAATATAACGTTATTAAGAGGATTGAATAATGAACATAGGATTTGACAACGAAAAATACTTACAGATGCAGTCCGCTCATATCCGGGAACGTATCGCCCAGTTCGACAACAAACTTTACCTGGAATTTGGCGGCAAATTATTTGATGACTTTCACGCATCCCGTGTACTTCCGGGATTCCAGCCGGACTCCAAGATGCGTATGCTGATGCAGCTAAGCGATCAGGCAGAGATCGTCATTGTCATCAGTGCCGAAGACATTGAGAAAAACAAAGTCCGCGGAGACCTTGGCATTACTTATGATGTAGATGTTATGCGCCTCATGTCTATTTTCAAAGACCACGGACTGTATGTCGGCAGTGTCGTAATTACCAAATACAGTGGACAGCAGAGTGCTGCTTTATTTAAAAACAAACTGGAAAAACTCGGCATCAAAGTTTACAACCACTATCCGATCGACGGCTATCCTTCCAACATTCCACACATTGTAAGTGACGAAGGCTATGGCAAAAATGATTATATCGAAACTTCCCGCCCGCTGATCGTCGTAACGGCGCCGGGACCTGGAAGCGGCAAGATGGCTGTCTGCCTGTCACAGCTCTACCATGAACACAAACGCGGAATCTGTGCCGGTTATGCCAAATTTGAAACATTTCCAATCTGGAATATCCCGCTCAAGCATCCGGTCAATCTCGCTTACGAGGCGGCAACAGCCGATCTCAACGACATCAATATGATTGATCCGTTCCATCTGGAAGCATATGGAAAGACAACCGTCAACTACAACCGTGACGTAGAGATCTTCCCTGTCCTGAATGCGATGTTTGAACGAATCTATGGAAAGAGTCCATACAAATCACCGACAGATATGGGCGTCAACATGGCAGGTAACTGTATCTGTGATGATGAGGCATGCAAAGAAGCTTCCAATCAGGAGATCATCCGCCGTTACTATGATTCCAGAAGACGTGCCCTTGCCGGTGCATGTTCGGATGAAGAAGTATACAAGATCGAGATGCTGATGAACCAGGCAGGCATCACCGTTCATGACCGTCCGGTTGTTGACGCTGCAATGAAACGTGCCGAAGAAACAGGTGCTCCGGCTGCTGCAATGGAACTGCATGATGGTCGTATGGTCACAGGCAAGACTTCCGATCTGCTCGGCGCATGCGCTGCTCTTCTTTTAAATGCTTTAAAAGAGCTTGCCGGCATTCCACATGATCGTCCGGTTATTTCTCCGGCAGCAATTGAACCGATCCAGACTTTAAAGACTCAGTATCTTGGAAGCAAGAACCCACGTCTTCACACAGACGAAGTGCTTATTGCGCTGTCTGTCAGTGCAGCTTCCGATCCGGATGCACAGAAAGCACTGGAACAGCTTCCGAATCTGAAGGGCTGCCAGGCTCATACTTCCGTAATGGTAGGTGATGTTGATCGCAAGCAGTTTATGAAACTTTCGGTTCAAGCAACTTTTGAAGCAAAATATGAAAATAATTCTGTATTTTTTCCGAAAAAGGGTGTATAATTTTTAAGTATTTTTTTGGAGCATACTTATTTATTTGAACGTGAAGGAGGAAATTATGGCAGTAAAATATGTATTTGTAACAGGTGGCGTAGTATCAGGACTTGGAAAAGGAATTACAGCCGCATCACTCGGAAGACTTCTGAAAGCACGCGGCTACACAGTGACCATGCAGAAATTCGATCCTTATATCAATATTGATCCGGGTACTATGAATCCGGTACAGCACGGAGAAGTTTTCGTCACAGACGATGGTGCTGAGACAGACCTTGACCTTGGTCACTACGAGCGTTTTATCGACGAAAGTCTGACAAAGAATTCCAACGTCACAACCGGTAAGATCTATTGGTCCGTATTGCAGAAAGAACGTCGTGGAGATTTCGGCGGAGGAACTGTGCAGGTTATCCCGCACATCACAAACGAGATCAAGTCCCGTTTCTATCGCAATCCATCTGCTGAAAATACAGAAATTGCCATTATTGAAGTAGGCGGAACCGTCGGAGATATCGAAAGCCAGCCTTTCCTTGAAGCGATTCGTCAGTTCCAGCACGAGAAAGGACGCGAGAACGTTGTTCTGATCCATGTAACTTTAATTCCTTACCTTCGCGCTTCACAGGAGATGAAAACAAAACCAACACAGGCAAGTGTCAAAGATTTACAGGGAATGGGAATCCAGCCGGATATCCTCGTATGTCGTTCTGAGCATCCTCTGGATGACGGCATCAAAGACAAGATCGCACTTTTCTGTAATGTACCATCTAACCATGTACTCCAGAATCTGGATGTGGAATATCTTTATGAAGCACCGCTTGCAATGGAGAAAGAACATCTTGCAGAAGTAGTATGTGAGTCACTTCATCTGGACTGCCCGACACCGGATCTCAAAGACTGGACAGAGATGGTTGACTATCTGAAGACACCAAATACAGAAGTAACTGTTGCTATTGTCGGTAAATATATCCAGCTTCATGATGCTTACATCAGTGTCGTAGAAGCATTAAAACATGGTGGTATCTTCAGCCGTGCTACTGTAAATATCAAATGGATCGATTCCGAGACGGTTACTGCTGAAAATGTAGATGAGCAGTTGAAAGATGTCAGCGGTATCTTGGTTCCGGGCGGATTCGGACAGCGTGGTATTGACGGAAAACTGCAAGCTATCAAATACGCACGTACCAATAAGATTCCGTTCCTCGGTCTGTGCCTGGGCATGCAGCTTGCAATCGTTGAATTTGCAAGAAATGTCATCGGTTACCGTGATGCACACAGTGCAGAACTTGATCCGGATACAACACATCCAGTTATCCATATCATGCCGGAACAGCTTGGCATTGAGGACATCGGTGGTACTTTAAGACTTGGATCTTATCCATGTGTTCTTGATAAGACTTCTACAGCATACAAATTATATGGCACAGAAGAGATTCATGAACGTCATCGTCATCGTTATGAAGTCAACAATGACTATCGTGATGCTCTGACAGCCAACGGCATGAAATTATCCGGTCTCTCACCGGACGGACGTATTGTCGAGATGATCGAGATTCCGGAACATCCTTGGTTTGTCGCAACACAGGCGCATCCGGAATTAAAGTCCAGACCGAACAGACCGCATCCGTTATTCCGTGGCTTCGTAGAAGCAGCTTTAAAATATCAGGATGATAAGGCTGCAAAATAATCCTGTTTCTTCAAGCGTTTCATAAATAAGTAAATATATAAAGAATATAATTTCATATTCTGATATAGTAAAAATGTGTAAGTTTCTATGCTCAGAAACTTACACATTTTTTTATTTACTCATTTCTTAATTATTTCTTTTCTATTATCTTATCTCTATTATCTTATCTCTATGCCCAGTCGATCCTGCTTCCTTTCGCCGTTTTCTTTACGACAAGCTTCGTATCAATCTGTTCTTTTAATTCATTGACATGAGAAATAATTCCCACAAGCCGGTTTTCCCCAGCCAGTTCTACCAGCACACGAACCGCCTGCTCTCTTGTACTGTCATCGAGAGAGCCAAATCCCTCATCAATAAACATTGTATCCAGGCGAATTCCTCCGACACTACTTTGTATTGTATCTGCAAGCCCCAACGCCATCGATAACGCTGCCATAAAGGATTCTCCACCGGATAGCGTACGCACATCCCTCACTGCGTCATTTACCATGCTGTACACGTCCAGATCCAATCCTGACTGTCCCTGGCTTCCCATATGCGACAAATCTTTGCACTGCAGGATAAAAGAGCCATCCGTCATCTTAATCAAACGTCGATTCGCCGCCTGAATAATCTGTTTAAAATACTGCCGCTGTACATATGTTTCAAAATCCATCTTCACATTGCCGGTCAATGTACCATTCGCAGTCTTGCTCAGATTTGAAATCCACTCGTATTTCTTCTGCTGCTCACCGATTTTTTCAAAAAAATGTTCCAGACGCTTTTTCGTTTCCTCGTGACTCTGCACAAGATTCGTTATCAATATCTGTTCTTTTGTAAGCTTTTCTTCTTCACTGCGTCTGCTTTCCAGTTTTTTCAAAAGTTCAGAAATATCCGGGCGCTCTTCCCCCTCCAGACGTTCCCGCAGACTCTTTAATACCCCTGTATTTTCACTGACTTGTTTTTCGTATTCCCGCAGCTTGTTCTCCAAGCCCGGAAGCCTTTCTATTTGCGTACAAAACTCTGAAAACTGCTCTTCTGTCAAACTGTATTTTTCCAATATCTCTCTATATGATTTTTCATTTTCCAGACATTGCGCTTCCTGCTCTTTCTCATTTTGAAGTTCGCTTTCCAGCTTTCCTTCCCGCTGTTTCTGGTTCGCGATCTCTTCCAGAAGCATTTTCTCTGTTCTGTCGGCTTCTTCCTGCAATCTGTTTTTCCGGTCTGTCTTTTTCTTAAGTTCCTCTTTTGCAGTTTCTCCGGACTCCCACGGCAAAACATCTTTTCTCGTCTCATACTCCGCTTTCAAGCTTTGTCTCCCAAGCTCCAGTGCTGCTTTTTCCTTCTCTGTTTCTTCCAGTTCCCTGCTTTTTTTTCTCAGCTCCTCCTGCTTTGCCGGGAGCCTTTCCACCAGTGCTTTTGCATGTGTAAGCTGTTCTTTATTCTGCTCTGCATTCTGTTCCAGTTTCTTTCGTTCTTCCCGGACTCCGGCCAGTTTCTCTTTTAACATTTTTTCCGTTTCCACCAGATCAACTACATCGGTTTCCGGGAACTCATCTTCTCCAAGAAGTTTTCTGCAGTTATCCCAGAATACCGACCAGCTGCTTTCAAATGCATTCCATTTCTCCCGATACAGATCTGCCGCCTGATCTCTGGCTTTTTCTGCTTTGTCACGCATCTTCTTTGCACTCTCAACTTCCTGTTCCGATACTGCATGCAATGATAACTGCCTTGGATGCGGATGCTCTGTAGATCCACAGACCGGACATGGTCTTCCTGTCTCAAGTCCTGCTGCCAGGATTCCTGCCTGCTCTTCAAAAAACAGGCTGTATTTCTGTTCATAATCCTCAAAAGCAGATCGGTAATTTTTCACTGCACTCTCCATCTTTTTCTGCAGTTCTTCACAGGCTTTCTTTTGAGTATCCAGCTTAGGGATCTGTGCCGTAAGGGTTATCACCCAGGATTCTTCTTCCTTTTTCTGCTCTTTTAACTGCCCGAGAAGCCTTCCGTTTTCTTCCCATCCTGCAATAGATTTCTCTGCTTTCTCCGTATTCTCTATCCATTTCTTCAATTCCGTATGAACAGCTTCTGCCTTTTCTTTCCGCACTTCGTTCTTACGGATTTCCGCTTCTGTCTCTTCCATCTTTTTCTTAAGGGCTTCCAACATTTCGTACTGTTTCAGTCCTTCTGTAAGCTTCACAATCTCTCCCGATAATACAGGTTCTTCTCTCTTCAGACATTCCAGGGCAGATCTGGCGGTCTCTGTCTTCTCAGACACCCTATCCATGCCGGTTTCCAGCTCCTTTTTCAGCATTTCTATCGTCTGTCTGATCTTTAAAAGTCTCTTCGTTCCATTTGCCATATTTTCAAAAATCGGTCTGACATTTGCCGCCGCACGAATGTGCTCCGTCTGTTCTTTTTCTTCCTGATACAGTACTTTTCCCGCTTCTAATTCTTCTGACTTTTTTTTCGCTTTCTCACAGTCATCAAAAAGCGCAAGCAGAAATTTGGCATTCTTCACTTCACTGTTTAACCGCTCCACTGCTTTTCTTTCCTCAGCCGCCAATTTCGTATAACTTTGCTTCTTTTCCTGCTCTGCGGAAATAATCTCCTTTAACACCTGTAACGTCTCATCCTGCGCCGGAAATTCCTGTCCTTTTAACAGTTTCCAGTGACTGAAAAGTTCTTTCCCTGCCAGATCTGCAAGAGACTCTTCTTTCACACGTTCCATTTCCATTTGCAGATTTCTCCGGCTCTCCTGCATATCCTGCTGCATTTTCAACGCTCTCTGTCTTAAAATTTCCTGTACCTGTGCATATATTTTCGTATGGAAAATACGGGAAAAGATTTTCTTACGGTCTTTGGAATCGGCAAGCAGTAACTTCAGGAAATCGCCCTGCGCGATCATCGCCATCTGCGTAAACTGTCCGGCATCCATCCCCATGATCTCTGTGATCTTCTGCTCTGTCTCACGCTTTCTTCCCGGGAATACACTGCCATCCGGCATTGTAAGTTCTACTTTTGCGCTTTCTTTTACAAGACGTACAGAACCGTCCGATGCCTTTCTCTTTCCTGCACGCATATACTCCGGATTCCGGCGCACTTCATACCTCTCTCCATGATAATCAAACACCAGTTTGACATAAGTTTCCACGTCTTCGGATGCATACTGGCTGCGCATCATATTTCCTTCCCTGTTGCCACCGCTGGTCTGGCCGTAAAGCGCATACACAATAGCATCAAACACCGTCGTCTTTCCTGCTCCTGTATCTCCTGTGATCAAAAATAAACCTTGTCTTACACCTGTAAAATCAACCACTGTCTTACCTGCATAGGAGCCAAACGCTGACATTTCTATTGTAATCGGACGCATCTTACTCATCCTCCCTTGCTTCTTCTAATATCTGCAGGATCAATGTTTCCTCTTCCGGATCCATCGTTCTTCCCTGCATTTTTTCAAAGAAATCTGCAAAATTTTCTTCCGGTGTTTTCAGGACCAGCTCTTCAGCTTCCATCCATTTCGTTCGGGTTCTTGTATTATCAATCCTCACTTCCAGTATTTTGGAAAATACGGTTTCTAACTGTTCTTTCGGATGATAGGGATCTGTCTCATCAGTCAATGTAATACTGACATAATCTTCCGGGCTGCGTTCTTCTTTTAAAATCTCCTTAAGTTTCCCTGTGATCTTACGGACATCCCTGAGAGGATGCAGCGGATACTCTTCTATTTTCACAGATTCCCCTTTTTCTCCGAGCGTTACAACTGTCAAAGCTTTCGTATGAGAGGCTTCACTGACCGAATATTTTAAAGGTGTTCCACAATAACGGATATGCTCATCTTTTACTTTCTGCTTTCCATGCAAATGTCCCAGTGCAACATAATCAAACGGCTCCACGCCTGTTATGTCTATCTGATCAAGCCCGCCAATCGAAATCGTTTCCGAATCACAGGTTTCCGGCAGGTAGCTTCCCATATAAAACTGGTGGGATACCAATACATTTCTCTCATCCTTAAAATTAATATTTTCCCTCTTGATCAGACGGTTCAACGCATCACTGTATGTCTCCGGTGGATTCTCTTCAAATAATCTGCGCACATATGCCGGTTTTAAAAAAGGGAGCAGGAAGAAGTTCACTTCTCCCCACTCATCCTTCAATGCAACCTTTTCTATATGCTCTTCTTCCTTCTGCGGCACACTGCCGGCCAGGTAAATCTTCTCTTTTTTCAAAATACCTGCTGCATACCTCAGACGATCCGCAGAATCATGATTTCCACTGATAATCATAACCGGAATCTGCGGACGTATCTTTGCTAATCTTGTAAGGAAATCATCAAATAATGTTACTGCCTCTGCAGACGGCACCGGCTTATCGTAGATATCTCCAGCGATCACAACCGCATCCGGATGTAATTTTCCGGCATATTCAATAATCTCTCCAAGAATGTGTTCCTGATCTTCCTTTAAGCTGTAATGATGTAACTGTTTGCCGATATGAAGATCGGACAAATGAAAAAATCGCATATCGTCTTACACCCCTTTACATGGAAATCCATCCAAATGCATTTGCAACCGAACTTGCCAGAATGATCATAGTGAAAATCGGGCATAAGTATTTGATCATCACAACAAAAATCTTCTTCCTGCGGAAACTGTTTTCCCCATGTCTGATCTCTTCCTCGATCCGGTCAATTCCAACGACTCTTGAAACTAATAAACTTGTCATCAGCGCTGCAATCGGCATCATGACTGAATTTGTCAGAAAATCAAAGAAATCCAGGAACTGCATACCGATGATCTTTACGAACGCGAGCGGTCCATATCCCAGACAGGATAAAGTACCCAGTAAGAGCATAATTACACCTACAACCACTGTTGCTTTCTTTCTGCTCCATCCAATCTCATCCTCGAATGTCGACACTGCACTTTCCGTCAGCGCAATCGAACTTGTAACAGCAGCAAAAAGCACCAGTAAAAAGAACAGGATACCGATAGCTGTTCCAAATCCCATATTCTGGAAAACCTTTGGAATGGTAATAAACATCAGCGACGGTCCTGCCTGAAGCGTATTCGGATCCCCGCCGGAAAATGCAAAGACTGCCGGAATAATCATAAGTCCCGCCATCATTGCGATTGCTGTATCAAAAATCTCAACATTTCTTGTAGAGTCTTCGATTGATGTTTCTTTCTTCATATAAGAACCAAATGTAACCAAAATACCCATCGCAATTGACAGGGAATAGAACATCTGTCCCATAGCTGCAACAACTGACATCCATGAGAAATTCTTAAAATTCGGTATCAGGAAATACTTCACTCCTGCCATTGCTCCCGGTCTTGTCACGGAATAAATGGCGATAATTACCGATAATACAATCAGTACCGGCATCATCAACTTGGATACACGTTCAATTCCGTTCCGCACTCCTGCATAAATAATCACCAGCGTAAACATACAGAAAACTACAAAACAGATCTCTGTAGATACTCCATTTGAAATAAAGCCGGAAAAGTACCCATCGGCTGCCAAATCTTTTCCATTTCCCATAATATATTCTTTCAGATACTTGAGTACCCATCCACCAATTACAGAATAATATGGCACGATCAGTATCGGAATGATCGCATTGATCCAGCCACCAAAAGACAACCAACCTGCTTTTTCAAATGACTTGAATGCCCCAACCGGACTTTTTCTTGTCATGCGTCCGAGTGCCGATTCTGCAACGATCATCGTATACCCGAATGTTAACGCAAGTATAACATAAATGAGAAGGAACATTCCTCCTCCGTACTTTGCTGCCAGATATGGAAATCTCCATATATTTCCCAGACCGACAGAGGCACCTGCCGCTGCCAGTACATACCCCAGTTTCCCTGAAAATGAACTTCTGTGTTTCTTCATGACTTTTCCTCTCTTTTCCATTCGTTTTGCACATCGTAACATTCATTCTATCATTTTTCTCATCAAAAGTCACTACAGAGTTCCAAATATGAAAGAATCACAAATCAAAATTTCATCTTTTCATTTTATCGGTCAATCCCAGATTAGATCGCCAGCAGATTTTTCAAAGCTTCCATATACATCAGCACTGCCTCTTCCATATCTGAAATGCGGATAAACTCATCTGCACCATGAATACGATAATCGATCTCCGTCTTTTCCGGTCCAAATGCAATTACATTCTTCAGATATTTTGCATATGTTCCACCTCCGATTACGATCGGCTGATTCTTTGTATCACCTGTCACATCTACATACGATCTATAGATCGCTTCTACAAGCGGAGACTTTCTTGGATAGAACAACGGCTCACCGAGCTTCTCAATCTCCATCCTGCCGTTTTCATCTTCTAATTTACCTTCACACATTTTGCGAACATCCTCCGGATGTAACGTCACAGGCACACGCACATCAATAGTACAAATAATCGTGCCATTTTCTGTCCGGACGGTTCCGTTGCACAAAGTCAGCACTCCGAATTCATCTTCAAATTTCAGACCAATCCCGGAGCCATCGCATGCTGTACCGATATGGGAATTATAATATGTAACAAAATCATCTTCGAATCCCGCTTCTGCAAGGCACGCACATGTAACACCTGCCGCATTTACTCCTAATGTTGGCATGCTTGCATGTGCCGGTACTCCTTTCGCGTAAATATGAAGTTCTCCATTTTCTTCCGTTACTTTGTACTCCGGAAGTCCAGATTCTGAAAACGCTTTTTCTAGACATTCTTTCAGGCCTTCCTCTGCCGGAACTAGCGTTGTACAAGTGTCACATACTGCATTGAATACAAATCCACCATTCATAGAAATGATCTTTGTATGTTTGGAGTAGGCATTTAACGCCATCTGTCCCATCTCTCCGTGAATACATGGGAAATCTGCGTCCGGGGTAAATCCATAGGACAGCTCTTCTGCGACTTTGTTGTAGTGTTTCATACACTCGGAGCCATTTTCCTCATTGCATCCCATAATCAGGCGCACTCTTTTATTCAGTTTTACACCGGAATCACGGAGCAGCTTCATAGCATACAATCCTTCTACAACCGGTCCTTTATCATCTGTTGTTCCACGCCCGTATACATAATCGCCATCCCTTGTAAGCGCAAACGGCTCATATGTCCATCCGTCTCCTTCCGGTACAACATCCAGGTGTGCCGCAATACCTATGATTTCTTCGCCTTCACCCATCTCGGCATAACCGCAATAATTATCCAGATTCACGGTCTTAAAGCCAAGCTCGTCTGCGATCCGAAGTCCCTCTTCCAATGCTTTCGCCGGTGCTTCACCAAATGGTTTCCCTTCCAATGGTTCGCCTTCTACGGACGGAATAACTACCAGTCTTTCTAATTTTTCCAGCATTTCATCTGATAATGCGTGAATTTCTTCTTTTATATTCATTTCTCTGCCTCCTCTTCCTGCCTAGTTTCTATTATACTGCGACTCATTTTCCTAATCAATGCGCAGAATATCTCCTATCATATTCATCTTATCTTTTTTTCAGACACATATTCATATAATTGTAAAACAGAATCAACAAAATTACAAATCCCAGATATCCGATAACCGGATACAACACGCTGACAATTACAGAAAAACCAAAGTGGCTTCCGGCAAGCCCGACAAGCGACATCACCAGTACGCGGAACCAGTTCGTATTCACAATTGATTTTTTCTGCACTTTCCACTCTTCTGCTCTGGAAAGAACCGCATACATACAACCACATGCCGCTGCCCAGATGCAGATTACCATCATAATTGCATAAACCGTACCGGCAGCCGGATGCAGCTTACGCGCCATCACAAGCGTCGGAAGTTCAGCCTGATAAACATTTCCATAATTACGGATAATCGCGATCACACAGACACATATCATTGCCGCAAGTGCTCCCGCACCGAGGATTCCTCCTCGGATAATCTTCCGATTGTCTTTCGCTTTCTGCCCTAACGGAACTACAACTGCAATTCCCACCGTTGTATTATAAGAGAAATATAAAAGTGCCGCCAGAAACCAGTTTTTCATCAATCCGTTTGTCACCTGCAGACTCTGGAAATCAATTGCTTTTGCCTGCGGCTGCATACATACGCAGAGGCAGATCACAACTCCTGCAATTACAACAAATGGGATAAAAGCTGACATGGATTTTGTAAATCCTTCGGTTCCAAATAATACCGGAACTGCCACAAAACAGGTATAAACAATCGCTGCAACCTGAAAATTCATTCCGAACTGCTGTTCCAGAACCGTTGCTCCGACTGCTGTCATTGCCGGTATACATGCGATCATAAATCCAAGTGTGACAACCATGGAGAAAAGCCGGAGAAGTTTACTAAAGAAACCATCTCCCATTGGAGAAACCACTTTATCAAAATAAGGTGTATCCATTTTCTGCGCCAAACGCATCGCCATAATCACTGTAACCGCAACCAGTGTTTCACAGACAAGAACGCCTGCAACTCCAATATATCCGAAATTTCCAAAAAACTGCATTAATTCATTGCCGGATGAAAATCCCGGTCCAACCATACTCCCGATTAAAGCTGTCGCAATTCCGAGAGTTGTAATCCTGACAAATTCATTTTTTTCTTTTGTTTTCATGTTATTCTCCTAAAATTGCTTTAATATCCGCAAGATTTTCCACGAAATAAATCTGTTTCTGCCGTTCTTCTGTCGATAATCCCATCTCAATCATATGGAAAAGCAATGCTTTCAATCCATCATAATAACCGTTCAGATTATATAAAATACATGGTGCATCCAACTGCTTCAGTGCTGTCTGCGATATCACTTCTGCGATTTCTTCCAGTGTACCGGTCCCACCGGGAAATGCAATAAATGCATCGCCAAGCTCGATCATCTTACGCTTCCGCTCCGGGAAATCTTTTGTAACGATCAGCTCGGTCACGCCATCATACTGTACTTCACTTTGTATGAACATCTCCGGCTCTACACCGGTCACTTTTCCACCGGATTCCACTGCGCTTTCCGCCAGAATCCCCATAAGTCCGGTTTTTGATCCTCCATAGACGAGTGCATGTCCACTGTCGCCAATCCACTGCCCCAGTTCTTTTGCGGCTCTCTCCAAAGAATCGTCATTTCCTTTGTTCGCTCCTAAGTATACTGTAATATTCATCCTTATGTTCCTGCCTTTTCTATTTATCTGTCAGTTTTCATACATTCAGCTAATAATTTTCTTCTCCTGTTGCTTTGTATTTTAATCTTATTATATACAACCAGCCGGCACATGAACAGCTTTTATAGCAATAAAATATGCAGATAGCCTGTTTCCAGACTGTCTGCATGTGTCATATCAAAATTTCTTCTGTTCTTATTTTGTTTTAACAGACTTCTTTGCTGACCAGGAAGAATATACTTTATGATCTAAATAGTTATTGTATGCACGAACTCTTACATAGTATCTCTTCTTTGCTTTTAATCCTTTGACTGTATAAGAAGTTGAACCAAATGTCTTTGTCTTGCTTCCTTTGAAGTTGCTCTTCTCTGAATACTGTACCTGATAACCTTTTGCGGTTACTTTCTTTGCAGTTACTTTAAAGCTCTTTTTGCCGCTGCTCAGTTTTGTAACAGAAGTAGCTTTCGGTCTTGCAGCTTTTTCATCACTAATCCGGAAATTGTATCCGCCATGTCCCTTTCCGGAGATTTTTATGTAGTAAGTACCTTTCCCAAGGGAATCCAGCCACCAATTATCGATATGATCTCCATTGCTGTTATAAACATCCTTAGACGCCTCGCCGGAATATACCAATGCTCCTTTGGATACTACCGTAAATTTAAACCAGTCTACATCGGATCCGATTCCATTAAATCCATAATATGTCTTATTCAGACCAACTGTTCTGGCATCATATTTTTCCTCTACCTGATTTACGAAGTTTTCCGGAAAAGTCTCTTTATATCCTTTAAACTGGAAAGTAACGTTATACGGATTACTGCTTGTATCTGAGACACTGTTCTTTACCTCGATCAGATAGGTTGCTCCTTTACTCAGAGAATAGGTTTGCGTGTATTCCTGGCTTGTACTCCACCGGTCTGCCCACTTACTCAGTACATCATCAGAAAACTCTTCTACCAAACGTATATTTACATCTGCTTTCCCCGCTTTTACAATTGTTTTTAAATCGCCTGCTGTTTTCGGTGTGAAACGATAACAATGTACTGCATCCTTAATGAGATTTTTATTTGAATATTTTGCTCTTCCATTCGGATCCAGTTTGATGGTTCCCTGTGTACTTTCCGTTGCATAGGTTGCGATAGAATTATCTGCCGCCTGTACGGTTGCCGGTGACAAAGCAGCAAATCCCATTGCCGCTGTTAATAAGAATGTGATCATTTTCTTTTTCATAGTATGTCTCCTTTTCTTTTGCCTTCGGGTAATTAAAAAATTACGCTTACATTTTTGTATTATACTATATAGACAGGTCTAGTTTGAAAAAAGTTTTAAGAATTTGAAAAAAATTTTTATTTTTTTATCTTTACTTCAAAACCTGCAATCCGCTTTGATCTGTAATGCTTTTCCAGGATACTTCCTGATTGCTGTTTTCAAACTCAGAAGTCGCCGTGTCATCGATACGGAATGTCTGTTCTGCTGAACCATATACCAGTATTTTGTTCCTTACTGTAATCCGGTGAACCTCACACATTCCAGTTCCCTGTGTGATCAGATTCATGAGCAGTCCATTGCCATCTGCCGCTATATGCAGATCTTCCACATTCTCTTCACCCTGAATTGTCACCAGCTCATACCCGTTCGCTGTCTGTTCACAGGAAAACAAGCGCAGATCATAGATTGTCATCGGTGCCGCGTCCTGTTTCGGACCGACTCCCAGTTCCGGGATCTGGTCTCCATCGATATCAGTGACAAAATAATAATAGTCTGTATTATTCTCCATCTGCGTAAATTCGTATTTTCCATTCTGCACATCAGTCAGCACCTGCTCGTATAAATTCCGTATCTCTGTCTGATCTGATTGTTTTTTATCTTGTTTCTTATCCTGTTGCTGTTTGTTTTCTTTCTTTTGATGACTTTTTGTATCTGTTGTTGTATCTGTATCTTCTGTCATCTGTGCGGTTGTCGCTGCCTTGGAAAGCCGGTCTGCCATGTGATTTTCGTTATTCAACTGATACACTCCGTAACTGCCTGCTCCGACTATGCACGTTGCAACAACTGCCGCTGCGATTTTACCGGCTGCGATCTTTCCTGCAGTGGATGCAGTGCCTTTCGCTGCTGTTTTTCCTGCCGCAGATGCAGTGCCTTTCGCTGCTGCTTTTCCTGCCGCCGAGGTACTGCTCTTCGCTGCTGTATTTCCTGCGATCGTAGAAGCTTTAGCCGTAGCTTTTTTCAAAACAACTGCTTCTACTTTTTCTCCTGCCATACGAAATGCCGGCTCTGCTGCCATGACCTTCTGATCGGTACTCAGTAAATATAACAAAAGCGGAATCGGCGCCACACTGTACAGCCGGTATCCTTTTTTCTGCATTTCCTCTGCTTTACTCTTCAGATTTTTTCTTCCATAATTTAATCTGGATTTGACTGTATTCTCTGAACAGTCCATTGTCCGGGCAATCTCGGAAATGGATATATTTTCAATATGAAACATCAGAATACACATCCGCTGTTCTTCCGAAAGCGTATCCATCATCTCATGCACCAGTTCTTTCGTCTCTTCCTGTGTATAGGCAAGTTCCGGCTGATTTTCTGGATTGTCATCCTCTACATCATACACATATTCTTCGCCTTCCCCATCCACAGCAAGCTCTGAAAACAACATCGGATTCTTCTTTGCCAGCATATTTTTCGCCGTATTTGCCACGATCATTCCAAGCCAGCCTTCAAATGCTTCTGGGTTCTGAAGCGTTGGCAGTTTCTGAAATGCTTTCAAATACGCTTCCTGCAGCACATCTTCTGCTGCCTCTTTGTTCTTCATATACTGTAAGGCCAGATAATATTTTTTCTGACAGGTCTGTTCATATAGATAGGCGAATCCTCTCTCATCGCCTTTTACTGCCTGTGCAATTGCTGTCTTAAGATCCATATTTACCCTCTTCTTAGTCGTAATTTCCTTTTATTTCGCAGATTTTAAATATTCTTCCGTCAGCTCTACTGCATCTGCGATACACTGCGGGCAGCTGCACAGGACTTTCCCTGTATCCACACCTTTTAATTCACGACAGATGCAGGAACCATTTTTCTCTTTAAACTTCTGGACATAAGTTTTAATTTTCTTATAGGTATCTCCTTTTGACGGGGAACCTTCTTCTACATTCCCTTTACTGTTATCCAGACCAATGATCATTGCCATTCCGGAAAGCGCACCGCACACCTCCATCACGCCCATGCCAAGTCCAAAACCTTCCGCGATCCGGAACATTTCCTGCTCGACAATCCCAAATTCTTTGCAAAATGTGCAGGCTACTGCCTGTGCACAGTTGCATCCATTTTTATGTAATTTTACTGCATATTCTGTTTTTGCGCTCATTTTGTCTTCCTCCTGGTCTTTGTTGTATTTGATGATACTTATTGCTTTTTCACTGTGTCTTATTATACTCATTCCCCGCTTTCTTCGCAATAATTGCAAGATGACTGAACCAGCTGTCCGGAGCTGCTCCGTGCCAGTCATTTCGACATGCCGGCTCGAATGTAACATTAAACATTCCAACCTGCATTTTTATCGTCCTCCTACAGTGATTTTGCCCATTTTTCAATTTCCTGTTTATTTGCACGGTTCAGAAGCAACTCTCTTTGTTGTTCCACTTGCACTGAAATATGCAACCAGTTTCTTTGCCATTGTAATTACCTTCTTAAATTTTACATTAAAAAATGTGTAAGACTTTCTTTTTATCGTACACATTTATTATAGTTCTCTTTTTGTATTATGACTAATACTTATATTAGTATGTATGACAATCTTGACTCTTGGATAATTCTTTCCTTTGTGTCACTACTTTATTTTCATTTATCTGTATTGGCCATTTTAGTTATATACGATTAAATCATCTGCATTTTTCTCACATATATACACCATAACGAATTACTTTTCACAAGTCAATTCGTTTTTTCCTTTTCTTCCAATCAAAAACGCTGCTATAAACGCCGTAACCGGCACTGTCAGAATAACTCCAAGGCTTCCGGACAAGCTCTGCATGATCTCGATTCCAATCACATAAGAATTTGCCAGCTGCAAATAACTCAGATCATATGCGTAATTAAGAACAAGTGTTGTCATTGCGCCACCGACATATGCAAAGATCAGTGTGTTCGTCATTGTTCCCATCATGTCCCGTCCGACATTGATGCCGGAAAGGAACAACTGCTTCATCGATAATGTCTTATCTGTCTCATATATTTCCTGTATGGTTGATGCGATAGACATTCCAACGTCCATGACTGCTCCCAGTGCTGAAATAATAATACCGGCGAAAAGCAATTCTCCAATTTTAATTTTCGTATTTTGTCCGACATAATTGAGTGCCTCTATATCTGATACATTAAAGCCTGTAATTCCTGCCGCTTTTCCAAAGATGATCGCCGCCACTGCCGCAATAATCACTCCAATGGCTGTACCTAGAATTGCCGCCACTGTTTTCTCTGAAATTCCTCCAAGTAACCCCAATGTTATGATTGTCGTAAGCACCGCAACAATGATTGTCAGGAAAATCGGAGAAATTCCTTGATACATAAGCGGGAACATCAGCCAGATAATACATACAAATGCAAATACAAGACTTAACACAGCGTAAATTCCTTTTTTTCCTCCGATCAGACACACCACTGCAGCAAAAATAAATGCAAATACATAGATTGGTATCGTACGATCCTGACTGTATACTGTAAATCCCGCATTATCCCCACTCTTATTTACAATTACAATAATTTTCATTCCTACTTTACATTCTGCCCCAAATAAAGTTCCACTCGGATTGATGGCTTCTTTTTTCTGTCCCTTGAATGTCCCGGATATCATTTTCACCTGGACTTTCTGCGTTCCATAACGATTTCCATCCTCTGCAAGATTATCTTCCACAATTTTTGTGACAACACCTCTTTCATAAGTCTGTCCTTTATAAGATGCCAGAGTCGCTTTTTGAAAATCATTACATTTATATAGAATCATTCCAAATATAAGAACTGTAATCCCAAGGATTACAAGTTTTTTCCATGTCATTGTTTTTTTCATTTTCTATTTTTTCATCCTTTTCTATGTAGCAAAGAAAACCCATACTTGAATCCGGTTCAAGTACAGGCTCCCTTTTTTGTAATGTTATTTGATTGTTGCTTTCTTGACTGAGCTGAATGCTCCGTAGATTTGTTTTCCAGCCACTGTCTTATAAGCACGTGCTTTTACATAATAGGTTTTTCCTGTTTTCAGTTTCTTCACTGTATAAGTTGTCGCATTTGATTTTCTTACTGTTTTTGCTTTTTTGAAGTTTTTGTTATCAGCATATACGAATTCGTATCCGGAAACCTTTTTATTTTTATTCCATTTTACGGTCAGCTGTGCTGCCTTTTTATTGTTCAGAGCAATCCTCTGTTTCTTCGGTGCAACAGTAATTGTGATTTTCTTCGTTGCTGTCTTATAAGTATCTGTTGCAGCTGCCTTCACTGTGATGGTTGTCTTACCAGGAGCTTTCACGGTTACTTTTCCATTTGCATCGACTGCTGCTACAGATTTATTAGATGTCTGGTAAGTCAGTTTACCATTTCCATTTGTCTTTGCGTTTAACTTGAATGCTTTTGAAGTCTCTGTTTTTGTATAAGAAGCTGTTGCAGTAATCTTCTGGTCTTTTGCTTCCACAACGTCTTTTTTTACAATTTTGTAAGAAGATGATCCATCCAGTTTATTTCCTGTATCTGCATCATAGACTTCTACTTCAAATGTATCATCTGTTACATTTACTACTGAATAACTTGGTGTCCATGTCTGGCTTCTCTCAGAGATGTAATCCTGTTTTGCTGTGATCAGATTGTAATATTTAGATCCGGTTGCTGAATTTGCTTCCAGATAAACCGTTCCTTCTGGATTTACAACTGTACCGCTCTGGGTTTTGTTTACAATCTCATAGCAGTTATTTTCTTTTGAATAATTTGCCGTATCTTCTGTCTTAAAGAATTTGTCGTGTGTTTTTCCATCACCCTGTAACTGATAAGTTCTGGAATAAGTATGGTCATGTCCCTGCATTACTACATCGATGTCATATTTATCCATAAGCGGTGTAAGCTGTGTTCTGAGAACCATACCGTCAGAATCAGAGTGATCATATCCTGATCCGTAAATATCATGGTGGAACATTACTACTTTCCATTTCACATCTGGATTTTCCTTAATCGCTTTGCGCATTACATTTTCATGTGTTGCACAGTTGTAATTGTTTGTGTCCAGCACGATGAATAATGTATTTCCATATGTATAGTAATAATCTGTTCCCGCTGCCGTGTGTCCTTCTGTGTACTGGGTTTTGTTTTTATAACCACTTGTATCAAATGCATTCGGGTTATTATAATGCATGCTGTACTGAGCAGAAGCAGAATCATGGTTACCGATAGTTGTTGCTACCGGAAGTGACCGGAGTGCGTCTGCGCCAAGATATGCCGCATATTGTACTTCATTATTGTTGGTATTCACCTGATCACCTGCGGAAGCGACAAAACTTAACTGTGGATTACGTTTTACTGCATTATTTAACACATTGTTCCAGTTGTATCCGTCATTTCTTGCAGCAAGATTATTATTTTTCATAACTTCGCCATCTGTACTTGTCTGTCCGGAAGAAGCTCCGATCTGTGGATCTCCTACATATAAGAAGGAATACTTTTGGAAAGACTTCGTTGCATACTTTTGTGCGTCCTGATATTTGCCATCCTGAAATACCTGATAATAATAAGTTGTATTCTCTTTTAATCCTTCTACCGTTGCTTTATTAGAATAATACTGCTCTCCATCGATCTGCACTGCCTCTGTCTGAGCGCCTTCCACTTCTTTCGCATCAGTCATATCTTTATTTGTGGCAATTTTTACTTTTGGTGTTTCTGCTGTTTTGCTATAGTAAGCAAAATTGAGCTGTGTCTCATCTGCACCAGGTGTTAAAGATACATTCTCATAATTTTTACTATATTTATCCCAGTTTTCTTTCCATAAATTCCAACTTTCAGATTTAGAAGCTGATGCATCGTTCCAGTGTTCGGTTGCCGCCTGTACGTTTGATAATGTGGATGGACATGCCATCATAACTCCACCTGCCAGCATCATAGCTGAAACTGCTGCCTTCATTGCACGTTTTTTTGCGTTTCTCTCTACGCTTCTTCGAATCTTTCTCACAATAGATTCCTCCTTTATAGTTGATCATTTTCGATGTCGAGATTCACTATAAAGGAGGATTGTAAAAATTTGATATTGAAAATCGGGAAATTTAAGTTAAAAGATTGTAAGTTTACGATATTAAAACAGATCCAGCATATTGTCCAGATAAATTTCTTCCCTGACCTTAAGCTGGTATTCCGGCTTTGTCATGTAATACAGCAGGAATTCCAGGATCAGGGCACTGCCAAGGCTTCGTCCTTCAATTTTAAAATTAGAAAATCCCATTGGCAGATATCTCTTCTGAATATCCTGGATACCAATAAATCCCTGATTCTTCATGGCTTTTGAAAATCGATACCCGCCTTCTGAATCCGGTGCATTGCAATGGAAATCGCTGCAGTCTTCCCCCAAATTTCTGCGGCTGACCGTTTCATAACACTCTTTTCTGTCTTTGCAGCCAAAATAGCAACATTCATTACAGAGAAATTCTATTTTATCCTTCTGTCCGGCAGACAGCGTATCTAACTTATCAAATGCTTTATTCAGCCGGAAATCCGGCACAACAAACTGAAATTCATCTCTTATTACTTCCTCATGCAGCTGTATGAAATCTTTCAGAACCTTTGTTGTCGAAGATACCAGATAAAGGTCCGGATAATTTCTGCGCAGATGATCCACCAGCAAGTCTGCGTAAACGATCACTCCATTTTTCACCGCGCTGTCATGTGCAAACAATGCACAGAGTGCATTACATTTTTTATCTGTAAGATGCTCTTCTTTAAGCAGGGAATTGCTAAATGTCAAACGGGCGGATATTCCGTATTCCTTCATCAACGCCAGTACATCCTGTGGACTCCCATCTCCGAATCCGGCACGTCCACCACCCCAGAGACAGTCAGCAGGTGCCCCGTAGATGGAACCAATCTCGCACCAGTTGTAAAAATATTCTCTGTGTTCACGAAATAACGGCAGAAATACACGATAAAATTCATAAAACTCGAACAATCCCGGAAGATGATAATATGCTGTATCTTTTTTCATTTTATATGTTCCTCAAATCACTTATTTATCTGCTATTCCAACATTGTTTTTTCTGTTCATGCAGATATAGTAGACCGCACTCATAACAACTCCCACCGTTGTATATACTGGTACAGCCAGTCCAATCATTGTCAGGCTTGCATTTGGTGGATACTCATCACATATGCAAACGGCAGACATATTTCACGGCAACTTCTTTTATTTGTTCTTCATCTGACTTTCTTCTGCAAGTTTTTTTCCCTGTGCCAGCATTTATATCTATATGTTCTAACTCAAGCAGTGCAATTTTCTTATCAATTCCTCCGGCATATCCTGTCAGACTGCCATTTGTTCCCACTACACGGTGACAGGGAATGATAACAGAAATTTCATTATGTCCGACTGCACCGCCTACTGCCTGTGCAGACATATAGGAAGTATTTTTCATCTCAGCCACTTTACGGGCAATTTCTCCGTATGTGATTGTCTGTCCATATGGAATCTGCAATAAGATCTGCCATACATTATGTCTGAATTCTGTTCCTTCTGGATTAAGAGGCGGTGTAAATTCTGGTTCTTTCCCGGAAAAATAGATATCCAGCCATTTTTTTGCCTCTGTAAGAATCTTCGTTTCCTGTGAAATATGCTCATCCGAAAGTGTATTTGCAAAATGTTTCTGCCCTTCAAACCACAAACCGGTAAGACCGATTTCATCAGCTGCTAAAAGGATGTTGCCAATTGGTGATTTATATTTGCAAGTATATATCATATCAATGCTTCTCCTTTTTCGTTATAAAGATTCCTTCATAATGCGCCACACCCTTTCAAACATTTGATTCCCTGCATCCAGTTGCCCGGAATTAAATTTTATATTCGGAAATTTACTTTTACATTTTACGTCCACTAAATTTTTTCTTGACTTCGTGTTGCACGAACTTGTTAGGATAAATATAGCACAGAGAGTTACTCCGAGTAAATACAATAGTGGAGGATTGAACATGGAATATTTAGCTTTAAATAACGGCATTCAAATGCCACTTGCAGGTTTCGGTACATTTATGCTTAACAAAGAAACCTGTACAAATGCAGTCACAGCAACCATCGAAACTGGCTATCGGATGACCGACACTGCTGAACAGACGGTCATGCAATCGCTTTCAAATCTTCAGACAGACTATATTGACCTGCGCTCCTACACTGGCCACATCACCTTTTCAACTCTGCGGAATATACTATACATCATAGAACTTATTTCATAGGGAGGAATATATGAAAAAGCATATTTCCGCATTTCTTCTGCTTCTTGCAGTATCTGTCACTACCATTTTCGGATGTGCTTCCACAAAAGAAACAACTTCAGATTCAACCAAAAGCGAAAAAACATCAACAGAAATGACTCCGGTTACTTTAAACGAAGTTGCTCATTCCATCTTTTACGCACCGATGTATGTTGCCATCGAGAAAGGTTATTTCAAAGATGAAGGAATTGCCCTTACACTCCAGACCGGTTTTGGTGCTGACAAGACAATGACTGCTGTCATTTCCGGAAGTGCTGATATCGGATTCATGGGATCTGAAGCTTCCATCTATACCTACAACGAAGGAGCAAATGATTATGTTGTCAACTTTGCACAGTTGACACAGCGCGCAGGAAATTTCCTTGTAGCCAGAGAAAAACTGGATAATTTTAAATGGGAAGACTTAAAAGGCAAGAAAGTACTTGGCGGAAGAAAAGGTGGAATGCCGGAAATGGTATTTGAGTATACCTTAAAGAAAAATGGCATTGATCCGTCCAAAGATCTGTCCATCAATCAGAACATTGATTTTGGTTCAACTGCTGCCGCTTTCGCTGAAAAAAAGACACCGGCTGACTTTACTGTAGAATTTGAACCAGGTGCAACCAATCTCGAAAAAGAAGGCAAAGGTTACGTTGTCGCTTCTCTTGGCACTGACAGCGGCTATGTTCCATATACTGCATTCTGTGCAAAACAGTCTTATATCAAAAAGAACGCCTCTGTCATCCAAAACTTTACAAACGCACTGCAAAAAGGTATGGATTATGTACAGTCACATTCCCCGGAAGAAATCGCAAGCGTTATCGCCCCTCAATTTAAAGAAACAGATCATGGCACCATCACTACAATCCTTACCCGCTACTATAATCAGGATACATGGAAAGATAATCTGATTTTTGAAAAGAAAAGCTTTGACCTCTTACAGGATATCCTGGAAAACTCCGGTGAGCTCACAAAACGCGCTCCATATGATGACCTTGTAACAACCACTTATGCCGAAAAAGCAGCTGAAAGATAAAATTTGTTGTCAAATACTGCATGTAAGCGTAGCGCATTTTTCTCTCTGCCATAATTTGCATAACCTGCCATTGGATTTTATGACAACAGAGGCAAAATAAGCAGGAACAGTCAGAAATACTCTACTCCTTCTGACCGTTCCTGCTCTTTGAAATTATAATCATCCCCATATAAATACCAATTACAATTCTTCTCGAATTATGCTCCCTTCATCTGGCTGCTTAAGTATCCTTTCACCTCTTCACGACTCATCTCCAGCGCCACCGCCAGCTCGCCGCAGAGAAATTTCTCCGCAATTCCAAGATACCTGTCATCCACATGTGTAACTTTCTTTCCTCTGGAAAGCCGCTCCATCTTTCTTTCATAAGAGGTTTTAATAATAACGATCCATTCTCTGCACTGATTTTTCAGCATTGCTTCTTTGTAAAGTCCTTCACGTTTCTTCTCATCTGTCACAGTCAGTTGTTCAATATCACCCAGCTGTGCGATCAACGTCTCCGCTTCCTGTTTTGTAATAACTTCCCGAATCTGGTTCTTCTTGTTCTCCACCGGGGTATATACCGTTCCGTCTTTATCATAAATTGGCTTTAACGTATAATACTCTTTCTCGTTGTCAGAACAACTCAAACTGATTTTTCCAATATCTACAACCTGACACACACCTTCTTTATAATGTGCTACATAATCACCTATTTTAAACATATCTTCCTCCATCTCATCATCTGACAAACTACAGCACATTTTCCCTCTTATAATACAATTATAGCAATTTTTTTCATATTATGTAAGATTTTTTTACTATTATTCATAAAATTTCTGTCTATGGCATATATCTTAATAATCAATCGGACTTTTGGAGACTCTCTATGAAAAAAACACTTTTGAAATTTGCCGGAATCGGACTCTTATTTGTCTACTCCTTCTTCTCCGGAAGATATCTCGCTTCTCTTTTCTCTCTTCCTTCTTCATCTACCGAAACTGCTGCATCATCCGAAGCTGTAGAAAACTGGGGTCTCGGATTCCAGAAAGATGGAACCCGACCCACTGCAAATGCAACTATCGATGAACTGAAAAAATATAATGCCCACTACGCAGCAGACACCAATAAAAAGAAAATCTATCTGACTTTTGATTGTGGTTATGAAAATGGAAATACAGGCAAGATCCTTGATACACTGAAAACCCATCACGCCAAAGCAACCTTCTTTGTTGTCGGTAACTTTATTACTTCCAATCCGGAGCTTGTAAAAAGAATCCATAAAGAAGGACATATTGTCGGCAATCACACGTATCACCATCCCGATATGTCTAAAATTGCCACAAAAGAGGCTTTTGAAAAAGAATTAAAAGATGTGGAAACTGCTTATAAGCAGCTCACCGGTGAGAAAATGACTCGCTTCTACCGGCCACCACAGGGCAAATACAGCATCTCTAATCTTAAGATGGCAAAGGAAACAGGTTATCATACTTTCTTCTGGAGTCTTGCCTATGTGGACTGGTATGCCGATAAACAGCCAACAAAAGAAGAAGCTTTTAAAAAGCTTCTTCCTCGTATTCATCCCGGTGCTATTGTTTTATTACATAATACTTCTTCTACCAACGGTTCCATTCTTGACGAACTGCTTACACGCTGGGAAGATATGGGATATCATTTTTATTCTTTAGAAGAATTTGCCGCTTCCTGAATCTGTTCATTCAGATCATTTAGATAAACCCACCGGTCCATTTTCTCGTCCAGCTGCTGGCTCACTTCTTCCTTTTTCTCGAGAAGTTCATTTAACTTCACAGAATTGGAGGCGTTTTCCAGCATCTGGGCATCCAGAACTTCAATCTTCTCTTCCAGTGCAGTGATCTCCTCATCGATCGTCTCAAATTCCCGCTGTTCTTTGTAGGAGAATTTTAATTTCTTATCATGTTTTTTCCATGTTACACGACTATCCTCAGCGCTATTCTCACTTCCGGACTTCTCCGTCTGTGCTGCGGAACCGACTCCCATACTTTTAACTGTCATATCCGGCAGTCCTTCCAGTTCTTTACGAATCAGATAGTCAGAATATCCTCCTTCATACTGGCGGATCGCCCCTTCTCCCTCAAATGCAAAGATTCTTCTTACTGTCCGGTCAAGGAAGTAGCGGTCATGCGATACGACAATGATGATTCCATCAAAACCGTCCAGATAATTTTCAAGAATTGTAAGTGTCTGGATATCCAGATCGTTGGTCGGCTCATCCAGGATCAGCACATTCGGCGCACTCATCAGAATCCGCAGAAGATACAGTCTCCTCTTCTCACCACCAGAAAGCTTCTCAATCTTTGACCACTGGATCGCTCCCTCAAACAGGAAACGCTCTAGCATCTGTGATGCTGTGATTCTTCCATCCGAAGTCTGAATGTACTCTCCCGCTTCTTTCACATAGTCGATGACTTTCATTGAATCATCCATGTATTCATTCTCCTGAGAAAAATAGCCGATCCGTATTGTCTGCCCGATTTCTATCGTTCCGGTATCCGGTTTCACAATTCCATTGATGATCTTAAGTAACGTTGTCTTTCCACATCCGTTCGGTCCGATAATTCCAATCCGGTCATTTTTCAGAAAAATATAATTATAATCCCGGATCAGCAGATGATTCCCATAGGATTTGGAAATATCAGAAAGCTCAATTGTTTTATTTCCCATCCGTGATGCGGTAGACGTAAGCAGTACCTGCTTTTCTTCCTGAATATCCTTCATCTCCTGCATTGCCTGAATACGGTCAATATGTGCTTTCTGTTTCGTGCTTCGTGCACGTGCGCCACGGTGCAGCCATTCAAGCTCTGTCCGAAGCAGGCTTTTTCTCTTGCGTTCTGTTGCAAGTGCCATATTCTGACGCTCTTCTTTCAGTTCCACAAACTTCGCATAATTTCCCGGATAACTGTATAGCTTTCCTTTGTCCACTTCTACGATCCTGGTTGCGATACGGTCAAGGAAATAGCGATCATGTGTAACCATCAGAACCGCACCGCGAAATGAGATCAGATAATTTTCCAGCCACTCTGACATCGCATTGTCCAAATGGTTGGTCGGCTCATCCAAGATCAGAATGTCCGCAGGCGTCAGAAGCGCGTTGACTAACGCAACACGCTTCTTCTGTCCGCCGGACATATGCTCTACTTTTTCTTCATAATCCGCAAAACCGAGCTGGTTCAGCATGGATCTTGCATCCGCTTCTATCGTCCAGCGGTTCCATTCTTCCATATTTCCGCCGACCGCAGCCTGCAAAATCGTTGTTCCAGGTGTAAATACCGGTGTCTGCGGAAGATAGCAGATTTTCACCTGATTACCCATACTGATCTTTCCGGCATCTGCTTCTTCAATCCCTGCAACCACTTTCAACAGAGTTGATTTTCCCATTCCGTTTACACCGATCACACCGATTTTTTCATTTTCATTAATACTAAATCCTACATCATCCAGAAGTATCCGGTCTGTGTATGATTTTGTAATATTTTCCATTGTAAATAAATTCATGCTAAATCCAGCCTTTCTTTTACAGGAAGATATATTTTAATACAAATAAAACTGCAAGCACATACATCAGTGCACTGATTTTCTTCTCTTTTGCCTTACCTGTCAGAAGATTTAATACTACATATGTGATAACCCCCATAGAGATTCCTTCGGAAATGCTGTAGAAGAACGGCATAGCTCCGATACAGATGTAACATGGAATTGCTTCAGAAACATCTGAGAAATCAATATTTACAACGTTTGTCAGCATATAGAATCCAACGATGACAAGTGCCGGTGCTGTTGCAAAGGACGGGATGGCAAGGAAGATCGGTGACAGAAACAGTGACAGTCCGAAAAGGATCGCTGTTGTAACTGCTGTGAGTCCGGTTCTTCCGCCTTCTGTAACACCGGATGCACTTTCAACGAAAGTTGTTGTTGTAGAAGTACCAAGAACAGCTCCTGCTGTTGTTGCTACCGCATCTGCCATTAATGCCCCTTTGATATGTGGCAGTTTTCCATCTTCATCCAGCATGTTTGCTTTGGAAGATACACCAATCAGAGTTCCGATCGTATCAAACATATCTACAAACAGGAAGGCAAATACAACCACAATAAAGTTCAGTGAAAACATAGAATGGAAATCCAGCTTTGCAAATACCGGAGCAATACTTGGAATAGAAAGTCCGTTGCTGAAATCAGGAAGCAGACTGTAGAATCCAACATCCGGATTCGGTACATAGATTCCTGCGAACTGACATCCGATTCCTAACAGCCATGTGATCAAGATTCCCCATAAAATATTTCCCTTGATATTTCTTATAACTAAGATTCCTGTGATCAGAATACCGATAATTGCAAGAAGTACTGTGATTCCTACATCATGGAAAGTAGCTTTTACGCCATTTGCCGCATTGTAGTTATCCAGTGAATATAACTGAAGCAGTGTAGATCCTCCGATTACAATCTTAGCATTTTGTAAACCGATAAATGCGATGAACAGACCGATACCTACGCTGACTGCAGCTTTTAAGTTCTTCGGAATTGCATTGAAAATTGCTTCACGGACATTTGTTGCAGACAGAATAATAAAGATAATACCTTCTGCAAATACTGCTGTTAATGCAACTTTCCAGCTGTATCCGTAGACGCCTACAACTGTATATGCAAAATATGCATTCAGTCCCATACCTGGTGCAAGTGCAAACGGATAGTTTGCAAATACCGCCATCAGGACTGTGCCAAGTAATGCTGCCAGTGCTGTTGCTGTAAAGACTGCACCTGAATCCATACCTGCTGCTGACATAATACTTGGATTAACTGCAAGAATATATGCCATTGTCATAAATGTTGTGATTCCGGCAATAACTTCTGTCTTCACATCTGTGCCGTTCTCACGTAGTTTGAAAACTTTTTCTAACATGTGTTTTCCTCCTTGTCCTCTCATTAATTTAGAAACATAGTTTCCCAGGTAACAATAACAGTTTCATTCTAACAAAATAGAGCCATAAAGTAAATGGCTCTATTTCTTGAAAACACTTTTTCATCTATATTATAGAGATGAGCAAAACACATTAATTCAAAAGTAGGACGTGGCAGTTAGT
>NZ_QUFR01000017.1:0-39195 GCF_003478575.1 Dorea sp. AF24-7LB | reverse complement strand
GTTGCCATGCCTCGCAAACCCGCATAAATACTGAATGTGTGGAGTTTTGCTCATGGCTAATATACAAGAAGAAAGGAGTTCACAAGATGAGAAGAACAGACAGAGAAGTCACAGACAGAGAAAAACAGATGGAAATCCTGCATGTATGTAAAGTTGCAAGAATTGGAATCCAGGATGGAAAGGGCGTATATGTAGTGCCTGTAAACTTTGGGTTTACAATAGAAACAGATAAATTGACAATGTATGTGCATGGAGCAAAAGAAGGCAAGAAACTGGACTTAATAAAAGAAAATCCATATGTTGGATTTGAGATGGACTGCAAAGACGAACTCGTTGAAGGAAAAGTTGCATGTCAGTACAGCTACTATTATGCAAGTATTATCGGCAGTGGCAAGGCATCTGTCGTAGAAGATCAGGAAGAAAAATGCAAGGCTCTGGCAGCGATCATGAAACATCAGACCGGTAAAGAGTTCAAAGACTTCAGTGAGAATCCGAAGCTTGCAGATGCAGTTGGAGTTTTCAAAATCGAAGTGGATGAATATACATGCAAGCAGCATGCATAAAAAGGTGTCTGTAAAGTACCTTTTGTTCAATTAATGCTTTAAACTACGAAAGTAATGTGCTATACTATAACAAGTGGCAGGCGTAAAGGTTTTGCGCCTGTTTTCGTAATATTGGGGAGAAGAATCCCGGTAGCATGAAGGAGGATGTAACATGATTTGGGCAAAGGAAGAAACCCTGCCAAGAGCTGAGATTGAGAAGATCCAGCTGGAGCGGTTAAAAGAGACCGTACATTATATTTATGAAAAAGTAGAACCATACCGTGAGAAGATGGATGCAGCAGGTGTGAAACCGGAAGACATTCAGACGCTGGATGATCTGAAGAAGCTGCCATTTACATATAAAGCAGATTTCAGAGATCATTATCCAACAGGACTGTTTGCAGTAGATAAGAAAGAACTGGTACGTTTCCATGCAAGTTCCGGAACAACCGGTAAACCGACCGTTGTAGGATATACAAGAAAGGATCTGGATACATGGCTAAATAACGTGGCACGAATCGCCTGTATGGGCGGTGCGACACCAGACGATATCGCACAGAATGCATTTGGATATGGAACATTTACCGGAGCGCTCGGACTGCAGGGCGGATTGGAGAAAATCGGAGCAGCAGTCATCCCGATGTCATCCGGTAATACAAAGAAGCAGATTATGTTTATGCAGGATGTTGGAACAACACTTCTGATTGCAACACCATCTTATGCACTGCATCTTGGAGAAGAGATTCGTGCAAGAGGACTGGATCCGGAGAAGGATCTGCATGTCCATATCGGTCTGTTCGGCGGTGAGGGCATGACAGAACCTATGCGTGACGAGATGCACAAAGTATGGGGGGAGAATTTCCTCTGCACACAGAATTATGGTATGAGTGAATTATGTGGACCAGGTGTTGCAGGTGAGTGTGAACAGCTTTGCGGTATGCATATTAATGAAGACTGGTTTATCCCTGAGATCATCGATCCGAAGACAGAAGAAGTACTCCCACCGGGAGAAAAAGGAGAACTGGTTGTAACTTGTCTCGGAAAAGAAGCGCTTCCGCTTGTTCGTTACAGAACTGGTGACCTGACCAGATTATTTTATGAACCATGTAAATGTGGAAGAACTACAGTGCGCATGGAGAATTTATCCGGTCGCGCAGATGATATGCTTGTTATCCGTGGTGTCAATGTATTCCCGACACAGATTGAAGAAGTGATGTTACAGATTCCGGAGATCGGACCACATTATGAGATCGTAGTAGAGAGAAAGAACCGTCTGGATGTTATGACGATTACTGTAGAATTAGTAGATGACAGACTGCTTGACAGCTACAGCAAGTTAAGCGAACTGGAGCAGAGAATCAAAAAGGGATTAAAAGCACAGCTTGGACTTGCGACACAGATCAAACTGGTTGCGCCACATTCTCTGAAACGATTCGAAGGAAAAGCAAAACGAGTAACAGATTTACGAAAGGATGGACTGTAAAATGGCAGAAAATAAAAAAGTAATTATGCTCGGCAATGAAGCGATTGCCAGGGGAGCATATGAAGCGGGAGTGAAAGTTTCCGCAGCATATCCGGGAACACCGAGTACAGAGATCAGTGAGAATCTGGTAAAATATAAGGATTCTCTGTACTGTGAGTGGTCACCGAATGAGAAAGTAGCAACGGAGGTTGCAATCGGAGCCTCCGTTGCAGGTGTCCGTGCAATGTCCTGTATGAAGCACGTTGGATTTAACGTGGCGGCAGATCCGGCTTATACTGTTTCCTATATGGGAGTTAACGGCGGACTGGTTATTGTTGTCGCAGACGATCCGGGACTTTACAGTTCCCAGAATGAGCAGGATACAAGAATGGTGGCACGTGCAGCACAGCTTCCGGTACTGGAGCCTTCTGACAGTTCAGAGGCAAAAGAATTTATGAAAATAGCTTTTGATTTAAGTGAGAAATATGACAGACCATTTGTATTCCGTACAACAACAAGACTCGCACATTCACAGGGACTGGTAGAGTTATGTGATCCGGTAGAAGTGCCGGACAAACCGTATGTAAAAGACATCCGCAAGACGGTTATGATGCCGGGCAATGCGAAGCTTCGCCATGTCGAGATTGAAAAATGCAATCTGGAACTCGCTGAAGTTGCAAATATACTTCCGATCAACCAGGTAGAGATGAACGATACGAAGATCGGTGTGATCACAAGTGGTATTCCGTATCAGTATGTAAAAGAAGCAATGCCGGATGCATCTGTTCTGAAACTGGGAATGGTGAATCCGCTTCCGAGAAAACTGATTGAAGATTTCGCTTCCAAAGTAGAGAAGTTATATATCGTAGAAGAGCTTGATCCGGTGATCGAAGAACAGGTAAAATCCTGGGGAATCAAAGCAACAGGTAAAGAGATCTTCACTGTTCAGGGCGAATACAGTGCCAATATGATCCGTGAAGCAATTCTCGGAGAGAAGCTGGATCTGAAACAGCCGGCGCAGGCACCGGGAAGACCGCCAATCTTATGTCCGGGATGTCCACACAGAAGTGTGTACTATGTACTGAATAAATTGAAAATGCATGCGGCAGGAGATATCGGATGTTATACATTAGGAGCCGTTGCACCGTTAAGTGTAGTAGATACAACAATCTGTATGGGCGCAAGTATTTCCAGCTTACATGGTATGGAGAAAGCAAAAGGTAAAGAATATATCAAAAACTGGGTAGCTGTTATTGGTGATTCTACATTCCTTCATACAGGAGTTAATTCCCTGATGAATATGATGTACAATAAAGCAACAGGAACGGTTATGATTCTTGATAACTCTACAACCGGTATGACCGGACATCAAGATCACGCTGCAACCGGTAAGACACTGCAGGGAGATCCGACTTATGCAATCGATATTCCGGCACTTTGTCGTGCAATCGGTGTGAAGAATGTAATTGAAGTCAATGCATTTGACATTGAAAAATTGGAACAGGTTGTCAAAGAAGAAGTTGCGAAAGATGAAGTTTCCGTTATCATTACAAAGACACCTTGCGTACTGCTCAGCAAGAAGAAAAAACCATTATACGTGGCACACGCAGACAAATGTAAGAAGTGTGGAATGTGTATGAAACCGGGATGTCCTGCAATGACAAAGAATGAGGACGGAACGGTTCATATTGATGATACAATGTGTACCGGATGCGGACTGTGTGATAGCTTATGTAAATTCGGAGCAATAGAATTAGTAAAGGAAGGTGAGAAATAATGGCAGTAAAGAATATTATGATCGTCGGAGTCGGCGGACAGGGAACCCTTCTCACCAGCAGAATCCTTGGCGGACTGGCAATTGCAGGAGGTTATGATGTTAAATTATCCGAGGTACACGGAATGGCACAGCGTGGAGGAAGCGTTGTAACATTTGTCCGTTACGGAGATAAAGTAGCAGAGCCGATCGTGGAAGAAGGACAGGCAGATGTGATCATCGCATTTGAGCGTCTGGAAGCACTGCGCTATGCACATTTCCTCAAAAAAGATGGTGCACTGATCGTCAATGATTGGCGAATCGATCCGATGCCGGTTGTGATCGGAGCAGCTGAATATCCGGAGAATATTCTGGAGAATCTGAAAAAAGATTACCGTGTCTATGCAGTGGATGCTACAGAGGAATCTAAGAAACTTGGCAATCCAAGAGTATTTAACTTAATTGTACTCGGAATTGCAGCACAGCACATGGATTTTTCCAAAGAGCTCTGGTATGATGTGATAGAGAAGACGGTACCGCCGAAAACAATTGAGATTAACAAAAAAGCCTTTGACGTAGGCTATCAGTTATAGGAGGTGTCTTATGATCAGACAGGTATCAGTATTTGTAGAGAATAAACCGGGAAGTCTTATGGATGTAACTTCCAGACTGACAGAAGCAGGAGTGAATATCCGTGCAGTGGCAACATTTGACACACCGGAATTTGGAATTTTGCGAATGGTTGTAGATAAGCCGGATGAAGCAAAAGAATATCTGACAAAACTTGGGTATGTTGTGCGTATCCATGAAGTCATGGGAGTCGCACTGGAAGACAAGAAAGGCAACTTAAATCAGATGCTTGCAATTCTTGCAAAAGGTGAGCTGAACATCAATTATATTTATTCGTTTATTATCCGGGATGGCAAAGAACCGGTTATGGTGTTTAATACAGATGATTTTGCGAAAGCAGAGAAAGTATTAAAAGAAGCAGAGGTTAAGATTGTAGAAGAAGCCGATTTATAATACAAAGGTATTTTACAAGTACGAAGGAGGAGAGTTAACACGACATGGCAGCAGTATCATTAGAAAACTGGAAAGAACAGATCAGAGATCCGAAAATCGAGTGCATGAGCAGAGATGAGATGACAGCACTTCAGAGTGAAAGACTGATAAAACAGGTTGAAAACGTATATGAGCATGTTTCATTTTATCGTAAGAAGATGGATGAGATGGGAGTTTTGCCGGGAGATATCAAAGGAATCGAGGACATTAATAAGCTTCCATTTACAACAAAAGAAGATCTGAGAAATAATTATCCGTTCGGTCTGCTTGCAGTTCCGCAGGATAAGATCGTCAGAGTGCAGGGAACGTCCGGAACAACCGGAAAGCTTACACTTGCATCTTATACACAGAAAGACGTAGACGTCTGGGGTGAATGTGTGGCAAGAGGTCTTACGATGGCTGGACTTACCGCAGAAGACAGACTTCATATCTGTTATGGATACGGACTTTTTACCGGAGGTATGGGACTGGATTTCGGAGCAAGAAAATTAGGCGCTATGGCGATCCCGATGTCAGCAGGTAATACAAAGAGACAGCTCATGTGTATGGAGGATTTCGGAGCAACTGCATTTGCATGTACACCGTCTTATGCATTATATCTTGCAGAAGCAGCAAGAGAAGCAGGAGTTGTGGATCGTTTACAATTAAAGGTCGGAATCAACGGAGCTGAGCCTTGGACAGAAGAGATGCGTCACAAGATCGAAGAACTGCTGAATGTCAACTGTTTTGATATTTATGGATTATGTGAAATCACAGGACCAGGTGTTGCGTTAGAATGTATCCATCATAATGGTATGCATGTTTATGAAGATTACTTCTATCCGGAAGTACTGAATCCGGCAGATAATTCTGCATGTGCAGACGGAGAGACAGGAGAACTTGTATTTACAACACTTGCAAAAGAAGGTATGCCATTACTCCGTTACCGTACAAAAGACCTTACAAGCATTGATCACAGCACTTGTGCATGTGGAAGAACACTTCCTAGAATCCAGAAGTTCAAAGGACGTACCGATGACATGAAAGTTATCCGTGGTGTTAACGTATTTCCGACACAGGTTGAGACCGCGCTTCTGTCCATTGGTGGCGGTGTAGCTCCACACTATATTCTGATCGTAGACCGCGAGAATAATCTGGACGTTCTTACAGTTATGGTAGAAGTAGATGAGAAATACTTCTCTGATGAGATTCGTAAATTGGACGAACTAAAAGCAAAAGTCGGTGCAGTCTTAAAACAGGCACTGGGCGTTGCAGTCAGAGTTAAACTGGTTGAGCCAAAGACCATCCAGAGAAGTGAAGGAAAAGCAAAACGTGTCATTGACAACAGAGAGATGTAAAAGGAGGGGACAATATGGGAATCAGTAATACAATCCAGCAGTTATCAGTATTTCTGGAAAACCGCGAAGGACGTATGGACGAAGTGCTACGTGTCCTTGCAGAAAATGATGTCAATATCGTTGCACTGAGTCTTGCAGATACATCCGATTATGGTATGCTTCGTATGATCACATCGGATCCGCACAAAGGACGTGCAGCTTTAAAAGAAGCAGGAATCACAGCAATGCTTACAGATGTTGTGGCGCTTCGTGTACCGCACGAGACAGGATCACTTGCAAAAGCGATGCACCAGATCGTGGAAGGAGAAGTCAACATCGAATATATGTATGCGTTCGCAAATGGTGTGGATGCGGCAGCAGTATTAAAGAGTGACGATCCGGGACGCGTGATCGATATTCTGAAAGGCAGTGGATTCGACGTATACAGCGCAGATGAAGCTTACCACGCAACTGACAGTTAAGGAGTCGTTGATTATGGAAAATGATTTAGTAAAGATCTATACAGCGTATGATCATATCCAGGCAGAGATGGCAGTTGGTGCGCTGGAGAATCAGCAGATTCCGGCACTCAGAAAAGAACTTGGAAATGCCGGTCTTCTGAATATTTACGGAACCAACTCCATGAGCGGGGAAGAGATCTATGTACCGAAAGAGAGCAAAGAGAAAGCAAGAGAAGTTCTGATTGCGATAGGATTTTTAGAAGAGGAATAAAAGAAAATGGAGGGATGTCTTACGGCAGGACCTCCATTTTCGCGTGTGACAGAGACATTGGAGAAAGAAAAATGAAAGCAGAAAAGGGAAATAATCTTGAGAAAGAATTGCAGAAAATGCTCATAGCAATCCATCCGGCGGATCCATGTGTGGCAGAAACCGCACTGAAGCGCTGGAATTCAATCGCAAAGCCGTTGCACAGCCTTGGAAAACTGGAAAAAGACATCATCCAGATTGCAGGGATGACCGGTGATCCGAATGTACATCTGGACAAAAAAGCATTACTTGTGATGTGTGCGGATAATGGTGTAGTTGAAGAAGGTGTCACACAGACGGGACAGGAAGTGACCGCCATTGTTGCTGAAAATTTTCTGACCGGCAATACAAGCGCTGCGATCATGTGCAGACAGGCTGGTGTGGATCTCTTTCCGGTTGACATTGGCATGGTTACAGATACAAAAGTCCCAGATGTTAAGATCCGCTATGGAACAGCAAATTTCGTAAAAGAACCGGCAATGACGAGAGGAGAAGCAGTGCGTGCCATCCTGACCGGAATACAGATTGCCCGGGATAAGAAAAAGGAAGGCTATCAGATCCTCTGTATCGGTGAGATGGGGATTGGCAATACAACGACAAGCAGTGCTGTGGCATCTGTGCTTCTTGGAAAAGAACCGGAAGAACTGACAGGTCGTGGCGCCGGGCTTGACGACAGCGGTCTGCAAAAGAAGATACAGGCAATCTGTACGGGAATTGAAAAACATCATCCGCGGGCAGATGACCCGGTGGATGTACTTGCAAAAGTGGGAGGGCTGGACATTGCAGGAATGGCAGGCATCTGCCTTGGTGGTGCAATTGAGCATATTCCTGTCATGCTGGATGGATTTATTTCGGATGTGGCGGCGCTTCTTGCTGTGCACCTGTGTCTGGCTGTAAAAGACTATCTGTTGATTTCACACGTATCAAAAGAACCGGGGGCCGGGATGGTATTGCGAGAGCTGACAACGGAAAAAGCCAGTGATGTCCACGGCATGAATCTCGGTATGTGTTTAGGAGAAGGAACCGGAGCAGTCGCATATTTACCGGTTCTGGAACTTGGATTATCCGTGTATCAGGAAATGAGCACATTTGCAGAGAATCAGATTGAGGACTACAAGGATTATACGAAAGAAAATCCGGCAAAGGATTCTCCGGAAAAAACAGAAGCAAATATAGGAGGAACGCCATGTTGCATGTAATTACCGGAGGAAGCGGAAGTGGAAAATCAGCCTATGCAGAAAACTGGCTGCTTGAACAACGCGAGAAAAATCTGTATGATGAAAATAGCGAAAATACGAATCCGTCTGCGCCACTCTATATTGCGACGATGATTCCATATGGAAAAGAAGGGGAAACAAAAGTTATAAGACACAGGAGACTGCGCGCGGGAAAAGGATTCCGGACATTTGAATGTTACCGGGATCTTGCGAAAGCAGACATTCCGGTAAATACGGGGATTCTGTTAGAGTGCATGTCGAATCTGACGGCAAATGAGCTGTATGACGAAGCAGGAAACATGAATAAACCTGAAAAAGTAAAAAGACAGATACTGGAAGGAATCCGGCATGTGATAGAAAAGACGGATTTACTTGTCATCGTTACAAATGAAGTTCAGGGAGATCAGATGGAATACAGCGGAGAGACGAAGATTTACCAGCGAGTACTGGGGGAAGTAAACCAGAGCCTTGCCGGACTTGCAGAGAAAGTAACGGAAGTCGTATATGGGATTCCGGTGGAGATAAAATAGATGAAGAAATTATGGAACAGTTTTAAAATTGCATTTGCAATGTACAGTAAAATACCAATGCCACAAAGCGAGTGGACGGAAGAAAATATGTCCTATGCTATGTGTTTTTTTCCTTGGGTGGGAGCTGTGACAGGCGGCATCTCCTATCTGGTCGTGTTGTTTGCAGATCTGTTAAAAGAAAGAGAAATCTCATTTGGCAGCCTGTTCTTTCCGGCAGTACTGACGGTGTTACCGGTTTTGATCAGTGGTGGTATCCACATGGATGGATTTCTGGATACGCAGGATGCATTAAGCTCCTGGCAATCGGAAGAGAAGCGTCTGGAAATCCTTAAAGATCCCCATGCAGGAGCATTTGCAATCCTGTCCGGCTGCGTTTATTTCATCTTGAGTCTTGGCATATATTCCGGCGTGACAGAGGAGAGCATGCGGCTGATCGGGATGGGATTCATACTATCCCGGACACTAAGCGGCATATCCGTACTTCGGTTTCCTCAGGCAAGGAAAAACGGTCTGGTTGCAGTATTTGCCGAGCGTGCAGATAAGAGAAGAACCTTTCGTGTATTGATCATCTATCTGGTGCTGGAAATTGTAGCATTGTTATGGGCAGGAAGAGGAGCAGGGCTTTGCTGCGTGATTGTTGCAGGACTTCTTTTTTTGTATTATTATCATATGGCATGTGCAAAATTTGGCGGAGTTACCGGAGATCTGGCAGGGTATTTTCTGCAGATCTGTGAACTTGGAATTGCAATGGCAGCGGTAATTGTGACGAGTGTGTAGATGATGCCAGCGGCAAAAGCACGCGAAGTCCTATGGGTTGCAATAGCGTTTGGAGAAGGTTGTTAGTGGCAGGTTTTGGTGGAGAATAACAGGAGAGAAAAATGATATTAATAACAGGCGGAGCCTATCATGGAAAACGAAATTATGCAAAACAGATGTACCCTGGCATAGATTTTGTAGATGGAATATCATGCGCAGAAGAGACAATCTTTGCATGTCAGGGAATGGATCATTTCCACAGTTATATTGAAAATCGGATGCGTGAGGGGAAAAAGCTTCCGGAACTTTTAAAAATAGTGGAAAAGTTAAAGTGTGAAAATTCAGAGATAGTGTTGATCACAGATGAAATTGGATATGGAATCGTTCCGACAGATGCATTTTACAGAGAATATAGAGAGACGCATGGTAGGGTATGCACGCAGATTGCGGCAGAAGCAAAAGAAGTGCACAGGGTAATCTGTGGGATAGGAACGGTGATCAAAGGATGAAAATCTATCTGATACGACATGGAAAGACAAAAGGAAATCTGGAAGAGCGCTATATCGGAAGGACAGATGAGCCTTTGTGCGAGGCTGGAAGAGAAAACTTGAAGAAATACCAGTACCCGCAGGTGGAGATGGTGTTTACCAGTCCCATGAAACGCTGTATGCAGACCGCAGAAACGATTTATCCGGGGCAGCAGTATCAATGCATAGAAGAATTAAGAGAGAGCGATTTCGGTGCATTTGAAGGCCACACATATAAAGAATTGTCCGGTGATGTCAGATATCAGGCCTGGATTGACAGCGGCGGTACATTGCCATTTCCGGGCGGAGAGAGCAGGAAAGAAGTACGCGGCCGCTGTATCCGTGGAATCGAGACCGCATTGAAAATCGCGGAAAAGGAGCATGCTTCACAGATTGCATTTGTCGTACATGGTGGAACGATCATGAACGTGATGGAGAAATATGCAAGACCGCAGGGGCAGTACTATGATTTCCAGGTGAAAAATGGGGAAGGCTATGTGCTGAATCTGAAAAGCAAGACGGAAAATAACCAGTGTAATTACAGGAAGTGTAGCTTTGATAAAAAAACAGAGTGAAAAAATCTGGTTGAAAGCTGAAAACTCAATTGAAAAAATAATTTGAAAAATTGAAAAAATAGTTGCAATTTATAAGAATCTATGATATCATAATTTTCGTTGCAGAGAGCAACAAAAATAAATGCGGGTGTAGTTCAATGGTAGAACACCAGCCTTCCAAGCTGGATACGTGGGTTCGATTCCCATCACCCGCTTTTTTATATATGATGAACCAAGCAAAAGAGCAGAATCATTACTTATGTGAATCCTCACTTTGTAATAATTCTGCTCTTTTTTTGAGTTTTCATAGCCTGTTAAAGAGCAGGCTTTTCGTGCTATAAAATATTATTTATTCATAACGTTCGTCAATTACACGTTTCGTTTTCTTCTCACTTCTCGGAAGAAGACCGATTTCCACAACTTTTACAAGCGGAGTAAATCCGATCTTGCTCTTTACACGTGTAGCAATGCGGTCTGCAAGATCAAGGAAATCAACGGTTCCGTTTGTCTCGACGTAGATACGCATTGTGTCTTTGCCGTCCAGATGAGAGATGCGGATCTGATATTCGCTGGATACTTCCTTGAACTCTTTCAGAATCTCTTCAATCTGGCTTGGGAATACATTTACACCTTTGATCTTCATCATGTCGTCAGTACGTCCCATGATCGTATCCAGACGCGGAAATTTGCTTCCACAAGGGCATTCACCCGGAATAATGCGGGAAAGATCATGTGTACGATAACGGATCAGCGGTGCGCCCTCTTTTACAAGAGTAGTGATTACGATCTCACCGAGTTCGCCGTCCGGAAGAACTTCGCCTGTTACAGGATCAATGATTTCAATGTAAATATAATCATCCCAGTAATGCATACCGCAGTCATGTGAGCAGCTGATACCGATTCCCGGACCGTAGATTTCTGTCAGTCCGTAAATATCATACAGCTCGATGCCGAGCTCTTCGGAGATACGTTTTCGCATCTTTTCGCCCCATCTTTCAGAACCGATGATACCTTTCTTCAGATGAATCTTATCTTTGATACCGCGACGTTTAATCTCTTCTGCGAGAAGCAATGCATAAGAAGAAGTAGAACCAAGGACTGTCGTTTTCATGTCCATCATCATCTGTAATTGTTTGTCGGTATTACCAGGTCCCATAGGAATGACCATAGAACCTAATTTCTCAGCGCCTGCCTGAAAACCGATTCCGGCAGTCCACAGTCCGTATCCCGGGGTAATCTGGATACGATCCATATTTGTCATGCCAGTCATTTCGTAGCAACGTTTGAACATAATCGCCCAGTCGTCTACGTCTTTGGCTGTATACGGGATGATGACCGGAAGTCCGGTTGTTCCGGAAGAAGAGTGGATGCGGACGATCTTCTCCTCCGGTGCAGTCATAAGTCCGAGTGGATAGGCATTTCTTAAGTCACTTTTCTCGGAAAATGGAAGCTTCTGGAAATCTTCCGCACTGGAAATGTTTGAAACACCGGCTTCGTCCAGTTTCTTTCCATAGAAACTCTCGGCTTTGATAAGAGCCTGAATCTGTCCGTTTACCTGTGCAATCTGTGTTTCTGTAATTTTCATAGGTCTGTCCTTTCTGTTGTGTAAATGAAATGTTTCATATCCGGTTATTTTGTATAATTTAATGCCTGAAGGTTCATGGCGTGGAATTTTTCCGGAAGTGTCCGGAGCATTACATGTTCGATGTCTTCTAAGTTGAAGTCAAGTACACCGGTACGAAGTGCAGTTCCAAGGAGAAGCATGTTCAGGACTTTGGATGAACCGATTTCCGCACAGGCTTTGTCAGCATCGATCAGTGTAAGATTCGGAACGTTTTGTTTTAAATATTCAAGCATTGGTTCGGAATCATAATTGCTTTCTGAAAGTGTTGCAGTTACCGGCTTGATCGCGCGAGTGCTTACAACAACATGACCGCCTTCTTTTAAGTATGGAAGCATACGGACCGTTTCGCCCGGTTCAAATCCAATGATCAGATCGGCAGTTCCGGCGGCGATCATCGGGGAATAGAGCCCTTCACCGATACGCACATGGCTGAATACACTTCCGCCACGCTGCGCCATACCGATCGTTTCGGCACTCATAACCGGAATATTCTGTTCCATAGCTGCGGCAGCAAGAAGTTTGGATGCAAGGACGGTACCCTGTCCGCCAACACCGCAGAGTACAATATTTTTAATCATGCTGTTTACCTCCTTTGATCGCATGAACCGGACAGATCTGACTGCAAAGTCCACAGCCGGTGCACATAGATGAATCAATGGAAACATTTCCGTCTTCTGTAATGATTGCAGGACATCCCAATTCCCGGATGCATTTCTTGCAATGGATGCAGGAGGAAATATCTACATGCATCGGGGTGCCCGGTTTTGTGACAGCAATGCATGGCGATTTGAAAATGATCGCTTTTACACCCGGCTTATCTGCGAGCTCTTTTACGCAGGAGACAGCCGCCTCGTGATCCAGTGGATTTACTGTTTCTACATCCTGCACGCCGATACCGCGAAGAACCTGTTCGATATTGATTTTCTGGACGATTTCGCCCATAACAGTGCGGCCGGTACCGGGATGCGGCTGGTGTCCGGTCATGGCAGTGGTTGAATTATCCAGAACAACAAGTGTCATATTCGCCTGATTATAGACCGCATTGACAACTCCGGTGATCGCAGAAGCGAAAAACGTAGAATCTCCGACAAATGCAAAGCAGGCAGTATCCGGTTCAATTTTTTCCACACCCTGTGCGATATTCAGACCTGCACCCATGCAGAGGCAGGTATCTACCATATCAAGTGGACTGGCATTGCCGAGTGTATAACAGCCAATATCACCACAGAAAATAGTCTTGCGACCCTGCATTGCTTTTTTTACTGCGTAGAAAGAAGCACGGTGCGGACATCCTGCACACAGAACCGGCGGACGTACCGGAAGTGGAGGGACATCTGTAAGTTTTGGCTGTTCCTTTACCGGAAGATCAAGAAATGTGCGGATATAGGTATCTACGCTGTCTCTTGTATTTTCTCCGGCGTTGGCAGTATTGTGTGTCAGTTTTCCGAGAATTTTTACCGGAAGGTGATATTTTCCACAAATATAAGTAAGCTCCCGCTCAATGACAGGATCTAATTCTTCCAGACAGAGTACTTCGTCGAGTCCGTCTAAGAACTGGGCTGCCAGCTTTTCCGGAAAAGGATGCGGAGTCGAAATCTTCAAATGGCGGACCATACCGGTTTCAATCAGTGTTTCCATCGCATAAGTAAAACTGATACCGCCGGATACGATTCCTTTCCTGCTGTCTGCAAAAGTGTCACAGGCAGGATAGATTTTATTTTTCTCATAGGAAGAAAATATATCTGCTAATTCAACATTTCTGGCTTCTATCTTCTGATGGTTCTGGTAAGAAAGCCGTGGGAAAATAACCCAACGCTTTGAGTCTTTGACAAAGCCTTCCGGCGTATGTACAGTATATTCTTCCGGATCTTTGACAGATACAGAAGCATAGCCGTGACAGACGCGGGTAGTCGGGCGCAAAAATACAGGAGTGTTATATTTTTCAGAGTATTCATACGCTTCCTGAATCATCTCATATGCTTCCTGTGCAGAAGACGGATCAAAACAAGGTAGCTTGGAAAATGCTGCGAAATGTCTGGTATCCTGCTCTGTCTGCGAGGAAATCGGTCCTGGATCGTCGGCGACAAGAATTACCATACCGCCCTTAACTCCGATGTATTCCAGACTCATCAGAGGATCGGAAGCAACGTTTAAACCAACCTGTTTCATTGTGACGAGTGTTCTTGCGCCACTGTAGGAGGCGCCTGCGGCTAGCTCCATTGCTGCTTTTTCATTAACCGACCATTCGACATAGACATCATCCGGACGGTGTTTGGCAATTGTTTCAAGAACTTCCGTGGATGGAGTTCCGGGATATCCGGCAACAACATTGACACCGGAAGCAACAGCACCAAGTGCAATCGCTGCATTTCCCATTAAAAATTCTTTATGCATGATCTCACCTCAAGTTCGTTAAAAATAGTAATAATTAAAAATAAGTATAGTCTGTTTTGAAGTGAAATTCAATGAAATTCATACAAAGGGTTGTATAAATATTCAAATCATAAGCGAGATCGGACGCTTTTGTAACAATGTATGTGCATCAGAAAAAGCACAGTCATGATGGCTGTGCTTATAGTGCTTTTATAGCATTTTGCTGCAAGATATAATGGATAAGAAGCTGCCGGTGGCATATTCTTTTTTATTCCATACAGTTTTCCAGCGACTGGAAGAAGTCAGGATAAGACACATCCACGCACTGGCTGTCCAGGATCTGTGTTGTACCGTCTGCGGTTAACCCGGCAACTGCAAATGACATGGCAATCCGGTGATCAAGATAACTGTTAATCTTAGCGCCTTTTAATGGCTGTCCACCGCTTTGCGGGCTGGAACCCTGAATGATCATGCCGTCTTCCGTCGGAGTAATAGTGGCGCCCATCGCACGGAGACCTTCTGTAACAGTATCGATACGGTTCGTTTCTTTTACTTTCAATTCAGTAGCATCTTTGATGATGGTTGGGCCTTCCGCCTGTGATGCCATAACTGCAAGAATCGGAATCTCATCGATCAGCGTCGGAATCAGATTTCCTTCAATAGTAGTGCCTTTTAAATGGCTGGTGCGGACAAGCACATCAGCACGGCCTTCGCCGCCCTCGTAAGTCTGGTTTAACAGTGTGATATCAGCACCCATGCCTTTGCAGACTTCTAAAAATCCGGCGCGGGTAAGATTCGTGCCGACATTCTTTACAAGCAGTTCACTGTCTGGAACGAGAAGCCCTGCAGCGATAAAATATGCAGCGGAAGAAATGTCACCCGGCACACAGATCTTCTGTCCGTAAAGCTGTTCACATGGTTCTACGCTGGCAGTTGCACTTCCGTTCGGGTGCATAGTAGAAGTGACTTCAGCGCCGAAACTTTGTAACATCAGTTCTGTGTGGTTTCGGGAAAGCGCCGGTTCTGTCACCGAAGTAGTACCGTCACCGTAAAGCCCGGCAAGAAGAACTGCGGATTTTACCTGCGCAGAGGCAACCGGTGATGTATAGGAGATTGCGTGAATCTTCCCCGGTGTGATGCGAAGCGGAGCACAGTTATTTCCGCCTATACTCGTAACATTTGCCCCCATCAGATTTAACGGAGTCATAATTCTTCCCATCGGTCTGGAATTTAAAGAATCATCACCGGACATAACAGAAGCAAAATTTTGTCCGGCAAGAATACCGGACATCAACCGGGTTGTTGTACCGCTGTTTCCGACGTTCAGAATGTCGGCAGGTGCAGACAGACCGTGAAGTCCTTTGCCGTGGACAAGGATACTCTGTGGTGTTTCTTCTATTTCAATGCCCATCTTCCGGAAACAGTCGATGGTTGACAGACAGTCGGCTCCCTTCAGAAAATGTGTGATCTCTGTTGTGCCAAGAGAGATTGCTCCTAACATGATGGAACGATGGGAGATCGATTTGTCGCCCGGAATCGTAACTTCGCCTCTTAAACCTTTTACTGGATAGATTTCTTTAACGCTCATAAACAATATACCTGAATTTCTGCAAGAGTGCGCCGGCTTTTTCCTGTGAAGCCGCATCGTAGAACTCTATACGCAGAACCCCCTCTTCAAATTCTCTGTTGTGTACAATGCCGATATTTTTAATACTGAGATTATTGGAAGCAAGGATAGTTGCAATTGCTGCGATTCCACCTGCTTCATCAATGATGTCACAGTAAACGGCAAAATTTTTCTTGATCGGACCTGCCGATGTTTCACTGATCGAGTTCCGGTAAGTACGGGAAGAATCAAAAAGATTGTAAACACCTTGTTCGTCTCCGTCGTCTACCAGTTCTTTTGCTTTTGTAAGTGTTTTAATATAGGATCCAAGGATCTGGCTGATATTCTCCTTGTTCTGTGTGCAGATATTCTGCCACATTGTCGGAGAGGAAGAGGCGATTCTTGTGATATCTTTGAATCCTCCGGCGGCAAGATGCTTCATCAGCTCGTCTTTCGTATCGGTATCTTTTACAAAGTTGACAAGACTTGCTGCAATAATGTGCGGCAGGTGACTGATCGTACCGGTTACGTAGTCGTGTTTTTTATAGTCCAGAATTACCGGCAGTGCTTTCAGTGCAGTGACAAATGATTCATAGCGCGCTACCTTTTCATCGGAAACTTCTACAGATGGTGTCAGCACATAGTAAGCATTTTCAATGAGCATTGCTTTGGAATTGCTGTAACCGCTCTTCTCGGAACCTGCCATAGGATGTCCTCCGATAAAATATTTACCAAGCCCCAGAGTTTCTGCCTCTTCGTGGATGTTTGTTTTCACACTTCCAACATCTGTAAGAATACAGTCCTCATGCATATAGCAGGTAAGCTGCTTCAGATATGCACTGTTAAAAGAAACCGGTGCACATAAAAATATGTAAGAACAGTGATAGAAATTATCATCAATCGTAGTCGCTGCAACGTCGATCACAGATTCCTGTGTAGCGAGTGCCAGCGCTTCTTTATTTTTGTCGAATGCAATGATCTCGTAATCCGGGAAATACTGGCGTATCGCTTTCGCAATAGAACCACCGATCAGACCAAGACCGATGAATCCGATTTTCTGTTTGTCCATAGTAACTCCTTCCATAGATAAAGCCTGTTATTGGATTGAAAAAACAGGCTTTGAAACTTCTGAAATTTATTATATTTTCTTTTTTTGTGTTTGTCAATGCTATGATGCTTTAAAGTGAAAAAGTAAAGAAAGAAAATTGTAAAAAATGTATAAAAGAGTTGTAATTAGTCAGAAAATTTAGTACAATATACCCATGATAATTTACTATAGTAAGGAGGCAGCTTAATATGAAAGTATACAGGACGGATGAGATTAGAAATGTTGTTCTATTAGGACATGGAGGAAGCGGTAAGACAAGTCTTGTGGAAGCCATGGCCTATGTATCAGGGGCAACTACTCGTATGGGAAAAGTTGCAGACGGTAATATGATCAGTGATTTTGATAAAGAGGAACAGAAGAGACAGTTCTCAATCAGCACATCACTGGTACCGATCGAATGGGAGAAAGCGAAGATCAATGTTCTCGATACACCGGGATATTTTGACTTTGTCGGAGAAGTAGAAGAAGCAGTCAGTGCAGCAGATGCAGCAGTTATCGTTGTTTCTGGAAAAGCAGGTGTTGAGGTTGGAACAGAGAAAGCATGGGAATTATGTGACAAATATAATCTGCCTCGTATGGTATATGTTACAGAGATGGACGTGGATGATGCAAGTTTCCGTCAGGTAGTACAGGATCTGACAGATAAGTATGGTAAAGTGATTGCACCGCATTTCCAACCAATCCGTGAGAATGAGAAGTTAGTTGGGTACGTTAATATTATTAAGAATGCAGGAAGACGTTATACTGGTATCGGAGAGAGAGAAGAGTGCGAGATCCCGGATTACTGTAAACCAAACCTGGAGATCTACCGTGAGAAATTGTTAGAAGCAGTTGCGGAGACAAGTGATGAGTTTATGGAGCGTTATTTTGCAGGAGAAGAGTTTTCTGTAGAGGAGATTCGTTCTGCAATGAGAACAGAAGTTATGGACGGAGATATCGTTCCGGTTGCTATGGGATCGAATATCCAGGCACAGGGAGTTGCAAACCTCCTTTCAGATATTGTAAGATTCTTCCCAAGCCCGGACAGCAGAAAATGCGCCGGCATTAACCGTAAGACGAACGAGATCTATGAAGCAGATTATGATTTCGCAAAAGCAAAATCCGCATATGTCTTCAAAACTATGGTAGATCCGTTTATCGGAAAATATTCTTTCGTAAAAGTATGCTCCGGTGTATTAAAGGGGGACGATGTGCTCTACAATGCAGAGTCCGAAGCAGAAGCCAAACTTGGCAAGATTTATACAATGTCAGGCAACAAACCGGTAGAAGTCAGCGAATTATTTGCGGGTGATATCGGTGCGATCGCCAAACTTGCCAATACAAAGACCGGTGATACACTTTCAGCAAAGACAACGCCGCTGATGTTTGGAAAAACAGAATATTCCAAACCATATACATATATGAAATATGTTGTTAAGAACAAAGGCGATGAGGATAAAGTATCCCAGGCGCTGCAGAAGATGATGGCAGAAGATGTGACACTTAAGAGTGTTAACGACAGTGAGAACCGTCAGACACTGATCTATGGTATGGGTGACCAGCATCTGGAAGTGACGGCAAGCAAACTTGCTGCAAGATACAAATGTGAGATCACACTGGAGACACCGAAAGTGGCATTCCGTGAGACAATTAAGAAGAAATCAGACGTAGATACGAAGTATAAGAAACAGTCCGGCGGACATGGACAGTATGGACATGTCAAGATGAGATTCGAACCATCCGGAGATCAGGAGACACCTTATGTATTCGAAGAAGAAGTTGTGGGCGGAGCTGTTCCGAAGAACTACTTCCCGGCAGTTGAAAAAGGTCTTCAGGAATCTGTACTTAAAGGGCCTCTGGCAGGATATCCGGTTGTAGGTGTGAAAGCAGTTCTGTATGATGGATCTTACCATCCGGTAGATTCTTCTGAGATGGCATTCAAGACAGCAACGATCCAGGCATTTAAGAAAGGCTTCATGGAAGCCGGGCCGGTTCTTTTAGAGCCAATCGCTTCTGTGAAAGTTACAGTTCCGGATGATTATACCGGAGATATTATGGGTGATCTGAATAAGAGAAGAGGTCGTGTGCTTGGTATGAATCCATTAAGCGGCGGATATCAGGAGATTATCGCTGATGTTCCGATGACAGGTATGTTTGGATACTGCACAACACTTCGTTCCATGACCGGTGGACGTGGCAATTATTCTTATGAATTTGCACGTTATGAGCAGGCTCCTTCAGACATTCAGGAAGCAGAGATTGCAAAGAGAACAGCAGAAGAATAAATCTTTGATAAAAATTTGATTATGAAATAAGAAAAAAAGCTCTGGGAAGGGCTTTTTTTCTTATATTAAAAGTGCTATAATCGTGGTTGCTATTTATATTAGGAAAGAAATTTTGTCAAAGGAATATATGTGAGGAAAGAAAAATGAAAATAGTAATCATTGGTGATGGAAAGGTTGGCCATAAGCTGGCAGTCCAATTATCGGAAGAAGATTACGATATTGTGCTGATTGACCAGAACGAAGGCAAGTTAAAAGCCGCGTTGAACCAGCTTGATATTTTCTGCATTACCGGTAACGGTGCAGATGCAGAGGTTCAGAAACAGGCGGACGTACCACATGCAGATCTGGTAATTGCATGCGCATCAACGGACGAGATGAATATGCTAAGTTGTCTTCTGGCAAAAAGGCTAGGAGCAAAACACACGATAGCCAGAGTACGCAACCCAATTTACTACAGACAGATGGATCTTCTGAAGGAAGACCTGCATCTGAGTATGGCGGTTAATCCGGAGCTGACTGCGGCGAATGAGATTGCCCGTGTGCTTTTGTTCCCGGAGACGAGTAAAGTTGAGACTTTTATGAAGGGAAAAGTAGAACTTGTTGAATATCCGGTACGTGAGAACAGTCCACTGGTGGATATCGCACTTTCAGAGCTGTACCGGAAATTCCAGATCAAAGTACTGGTATGTGCAGTAAAGCGCAAAGGAGAAGTTTACATTCCGGATGGTGATTTTGTCTTAAGAGAAGGAGACAAGTTACATATCGCGGCCGCACATCAGGATCTGAAATCATTTTTCAAATCATTAGGAAGAAAGCGTACTCGTGTGAAGAATGTTCTGATCTGCGGAGGAGGGCATTTATGCTTCTATCTTGCAAATCAGCTTCTGCAGGCAGGAATGCAGGTGAAGATCATTGAGATCAAAGAAAAAAAATGTGAGAATCTCTGTGAATTACTTCCAAAGGCAACGATCATTCATGGTGATGCAACAGATCATGATCTGCTGCTGGAAGAAGGAATTGCCGAAGCAGATGCGATGGTTTCACTGACTGGTCTTGATGAAGAGAATATTATTTTATCTCTATTCGCAAAGACGCAGGGCGTGAATAAGATTATTGCAAAAGTAAATGAAGATTCCAGGGCACAGATGGTGGAAGGACTCGGCATTGACAGTATTATTTCGGCGAAGAGTGCAACGGCGGATGCGATCATGCGATATGTTCGTGCCCGTAAGAATTCTTACAGTAATGCCAATGTAGAGACGATGTATCGTCTTGTGAACGGAAAAGTAGAAGCGCAGGAATTTATCATTCGAAAGGAATGTGAATATACATCCGTCCCACTGAAAGAGCTAAGAACAAAGAAAAATACACTGATTGCATGTATCGGCAGACATCGCCAGGTTATCATCCCGAATGGTGATACAACGATGAAAGTTGGTGACAGCGTTATTGTCGTTACGAAGAATCATGTGATCCGCAATCTGAATGAGATACTTTTATAGGAGCCGGTGGAAATATGAATAGAAGAATGATTTTATATATTCTGGCAAAAATGATGGGAGTAGAAGGTGTGCTTTTGCTCCTTCCTGCTTTTGTCGGACTTTTATATGGAGAAAAAAGCGGAGCCTGCTTTTTATTTCCGGCAACAATATTGGCATTGATTTATATTATATTCGGAATCAGAAAGCCGAATAAAACGAAGATTTATGCAAAAGAAGGTATGATCATCGTTGCCAGTGCATGGATTTTATGGTCGATGTTTGGAGCAATTCCGTTTACGCTGGGAGGATATATCCCGAATTATCTGGATGCATTTTTTGAGACAGTATCCGGATTTACGACAACAGGTTCTACAATTTTAAATGATATTGAATCGCTGTCACACTGTATGCATTTCTGGAGATGCTTCACACACTGGATCGGTGGTATGGGCGTGCTTGTATTTGTACTGGTTCTGACTTCTCTAGATAAGAAGAATACGATGTATCTGATGCGTGCGGAAGTACCGGGACCAGAGAAAGATAAGCTTGTGCCGAAAGCGATGGCAACAGCGAGAATTTTATATGGAATGTATTTTGCACTGACAGCAGTAGAAATTGTATTGCTGCTTTTTGGTGGTATGTCCCCATTTGACAGTATTATCCATGCATTCAGTACTGCAGGAACCGGAGGATTTTCGAACTATGCTAATAGTATCGGACAGCTTGACAGTGCATATATTGACGGTGTGATCACGGTATTTATGATCCTGTTCGGTATCAATTTTAACCTGTTTTATCTGTTGTTGTTAAGACAGTTCAAACCGGTATGGAAAAATGAAGAACTGCGGACGTATCTGGCGATCATAGCAACAGCGATTGCCTTGATCACATGGAATATTACATCGATATATGGCAATCCGTTAAAGGCATTCCGGTATGCGGCATTTCAGGTCGCATCCATTATTACGACAACCGGATTCTCGACGGCCGATTATATGAAATGGCCGACGATGTCACAGACGATCATCATCATACTAATGATCATTGGTGCGTGTGCTTCATCCACAGGCGGTGGTATCAAAGTTTCAAGATTCTTGATTGTTGTTAAGAGTATTAAGAAAGAACTGAAACAGATGGTCCATCCGAAATCTGTCAACCTGATCCGTATAAATGGCAAGAAGATGAATCCGGACATTGTACAGAATGTATTCGTATATCTGGTTGCATATGCGGGAATTGCCGGGTTATCCGTATTATTGGTTTCTATAGATGATTTTGATTTTGCCACAAACTTCGGATCTGTAATGGGAACTTTGAATAATATCGGCCCGGGACTTGGTGTATCTGGTCCGGCAGGAAACTTTGCACAGTTTTCTCCATTTTCAAAACTGGTATTTTGTATGGATATGTTGATTGGACGTCTGGAAATCTTTCCATTCCTGATGCTCTTTACATCAATATCTTGGAGAAAGAAATTTTAGAATGGGAGGGTGTTATGAAAAAGAGAAGTAAATTTGCGATTGTTGTTATTTTGCTGGCGATTGCGGCGATTTATTATTATGTGTCAATTCCGGCAGTCAATATTCATTCGGCGCAGACATGGTTTTTTGTGATGACACTGTTTGTTGTCCTGATCATTTACTATGCGGTCAGAAAGCGTGTAACACGTGTGGAACTTGGGACGAATAAGATTTTACGTTCCATGATCGGACTGTTGGTTGTGTTTGGAATTGTGTATCTGGCAGGTTCTGTACTGTCATCCCCGATCATCAATGCGAAAAAATATCAGAAATTGATGAAAGTGAAGACTGGAGAGTTCAGTAAAGATGTAAAAGAATTGTCTTATGACAGAATTCCGCTTCTGGATAAAGATACTGCAGCACTTCTCGGAGATCGTAAGATGGGAAGTATGGTAGATATGGTATCTCAGTTTGAGGCAGATGATATTTACAGCCAGATCAATTACAAGAATAATCCGGTCCGTGTAACGCCACTGAAATATGCGAATCTGATCAAGTGGTTTACAAACCGCAGAGAAGGAATTCCGGCATATATCCGGATCAATATGGCTACACAGACAACAGAACTTGTGAAATTAAAAGAAGGAATCAAGTATACGACCAGTGAACATCTGAACCGTAATATTTACCGTCACTTAAGATTTGCACATCCGACTTATATATACGGAGAGTTAAGTTTTGAGATTGATGAAGCCGGAGTACCATATTGGATTGCACCGGTGAAGAAATATAACATCGGTCTGTTCGGTGGTGAAACAGTCGGAAAAGTCGTACTCTGTAACGCAGTAACTGGTGAAACGAAGACATATGACATCAAGGATGTACCGTCATGGGTAGACCGTGCGTATTCGGCAGATATTCTTGTACAGCTCTTTGACTATTATGGCACATTGAAACATGGATTTTTGAACAGTGTGCTGAGTCAGAAGGACTGTCTGGAGACAACGGATGGATATAATTATCTTGCACTGGATGATGATGTCTGGATGTATACAGGTGTGACATCTGTCAATGGCGACCAGTCTAATGTCGGCTTTGTATTAGCCAACCAGCGGACGATGGAGACGAAGTACTATACGGTAGAAGGCGCAACCGAAGCGTCAGCGATGTCTTCAGCGGAAGGTCAGGTGCAGAACTTAAAGTACGAGGCAACCTTTCCGCTGCTGCTTAACATTTCCAAGGAACCGACTTACTTTATTGCATTAAAGGATGATGCCGGCCTGGTGAAAAAGTATGCTATGGTAAATGTCCATAAATACCAGATTGTAGCGATTGGTGATAGTGTCAGTCAGTGTGAAGAGAATTACCGGAATCTGCTTGGTGAGAATGGTATCAAAAAAGCAGAAAAAGACACACGGGATGTGAAGAAGATTACCGGTAAGATCACGAAGATTGCACAGGCAGTCATAGATGGAACATCACATTACTATGTTATGTTGGAAGGATCCGATGACATTTTTGATACATCGGTTGTAGATTTTATCGATATCGTAAAATGCGAAGTCGGACAGACGATTTCACTGGAGTACAAAGAAGGCGATAAGGCGAATACAGTAATGTCTCTTAAAACGGAGACTGACAAAGAAAGCAATACACAGGATAAGGATACAGAGAATATAAACAAATAGATAAAAAGGGAGAACAGAATGGAACTAAGCATCTTACTGGCAGAACAAATTTTATCCATGTTTCTGACAATGATTGTTGGATATATCATTGTCAAGATTGGATTATTCAAGGAGACAGACAGCAAGATCATTTCCAATATGGTAGTTTACATCTGTTCTCCCTGCGTAATTATTGATGCGTTTCAGATTGAGTTAACCGATGATAAATTACAAGGATTATTGATTGCTGTTGTGGCAGCAATTTGTGTTCATATTGTTATGATTGGTGGGACGAAGCTAATGGAAAAACCACTGCATTTTAACCGGATTGAGAAGGCATCTGTCATTTATTCAAATTCAGGGTATCTGCTCATCCCGTTGGTAGGGAATGTTCTTGGAAAAGAGTGGGTATTTTATACAACCGCTTATAATCTGGTACAGACTGTACTACTCTGGACGCATGCAGTCGGAATCATCAGCAAAAAAGACGAAAAGAATTATAAAGAGATATTCCTGAATCCGAATATGATTGCTATGTTTCTTGGAATGCTTATGTTCATATCCAGGATTCGGCTTCCACAAGTGATCGGAACATGTGTAAGCAGTTTCGGAGATATGATCAGTTCGGCAAGTATGCTGGTAATCGGAATGGTGATTGGAAATGTTGATTTAAAGTGGGTGTTCCGTCAGAAGCGGCCGTATCTGATCTGTTTTATCCGGTTAATCTTTTATCCGGTGATCGGTGCAGTCGCATTTGGAGTTCTTGGCAGTATGGAAATACACCCGGATGCAGAATATATTCTTATGATCGTATTTCTCGCAACAGCCGCACCAGTTGCAGCAATGGTAACGCAGCTTGCACAGATTTACGACCAGGATGTCAAATACGCAAGTGTCATCAATGTGATGTCAGTGATATTCTGTATTATCACAATGCCATGTATGGTGATGCTGTACGAGAGTTTCTTTTAAACCTATAACATTTAGTGGAGGCTGTCAGTGGCAGATTTTGCAGTAAAAATAGTTTAATAAAATAACAAAGAAGGAAGAGCCGTTGAAAATGATATGTACCCTCTTTACTGGACGAACCAGTAAGGGGGTATTTTTACAAGACGATTTCGAAGTAAAATCAGAGAATGGATTTGGATTGAAGAATTATATGGAAAAACAATTATAGGAAACACGAATATATAGAGTTGATTATCAATAATACCGATTGGTTAAAAAATCAACAAACCACTATAATGAAAGAATACCACTTGTACGAAAAAAGGAGGAAGGATTATGAGAGGAAGAATCCAGAAAGCACTTGCCGTTATGGCTGCTGTGGCAGTAACGGTAACATCCGCAGGAGTTGCATCTGTGGATGCACAGGCAGCAACTGTGAAACCGAAAAAATTGACCGTAACATCGTCGGTTTCCAGCAAAGTTATTGATGTGAAGGGGACAACAAAGATTTCTGTAAAAAGTGTCAGCCCGAAGAATGCAAGCAGAAGCGTTACATACAAGTCAAGTAATACGAAAATTGCTTCTGTATCCAGCAAAGGTACAGTAAAAGGAAAGAAAACCGGAAGTGTAACGATCACAGCAACATCCAAAGTAAACAAGAAAGTAAAAGCTTCTGTAAAACTGAAAGTAAAAGATCTGAAACCAAGTAAGGTATCCATTCCGGCAGCTCTCAGTCTTACAAATGGAAAGAAAGCAATTGTTAAGGCAACAGTAAGTCCGGCGGGAGTATATGCACCTGTAAAATTCAGTAGCAGCAATACAAAAGTTGCAACTGTATCTTCCACAGGAACGGTAACAGCAAAAAGTGCTGGTAAAACGGTAATTACAGCAAAGCTGACTCAGAAAAACAGCAAGGGTAAATATCTGACAGCAAAAACAACTGTAACAGTAAAGAAAGCAGAGACAAAACCGGAAGAAGTTCCAAGCGCAAAGAAAACAGATGTATTTGTATCACCTGCATACATTAAGAGCGTTATGGATGGAAAACAGGAAGAATCCAAGAATTATGTGATTCTTGATACATCTACAGAGGCTGCGCCATATAATGAAGGACATATTCCAGGAGCTTATCACTGCTCTGTGCGTCAGGTAGAGTCAAGTACTTATGCGGCATATGCAAATAATACAATTGACTATACAGATGAGAATCTTGGAAATCTGCATGAGCCTGCAGAACTGGCTGCATTATTGAAAAAATATAATATTACAAAAGATACCATGGTAATCTTATATGGTGCACATCCGGCAACAGAGCGTGTAGCATTTTGTTTCCTGTATTGTGGAGTTGAAAATGTAAAAGTGTTAAATGGTTCGCTTACAAACTGGAAAAATGCAGGATATGAAGTAGAGACAAAAGTTAATACACCTGTAACAGATGCAAATTATGATTTCGGAACAACAGTTCCGGCACATCCGGAATATATTGTTTCCAAAGAAGAACTGAAAGATAAACTTGCAAATGATAAGAATTTCCGTCTTGTAAGTATCCGAAGCCTGGATGAGTTCAAGGGATTATCGGATGGAAACTATCCGATGCTTCAGGAAAAAGGTGAGATTGCCGGAGCAGTATTCGGACGTGCAGGGAATGATGCGAACACAATGGAAGAATATATGAATGCGGACGGAACTTTGATTTCTTATGAGAGATTCAAAGGTTTTATGGCAGATAGCTATGTATATCCGACAAATGAGGTGTGCTTCTTCTGTGGAACAGGATGGAGAGCAACAATGCCTCTTCTGATGGCATATGAAAAAGGCTGGAAAGTAAGTCTGTATGATGGAGGTTGGTGGCAGTGGACCAGAGATCTGGAGCACAATGCGATCCAGATGCTGACACCGGAACAGGCAAGAACATGCAGCAGCTTTGAGTATACAAATATGGATGTAAAACTTCAGGTAGGAGATACTTATAAGAATAGTGATATTCATATCTTCCCTGCAAGTGGAACACTTCCAACTGTACGTTTCAAATCTAACAATACCAATGTTGCAACTGTAGATGCAGATGGAAATGTAACAGCTGTTGGCGTAGGTACAGTGAATATTAAGATGATTGCAACAGATTTCTCAGGAAGAAATACATCTTACACTGTAACTGTCACAGAGAAGCAGGCAGTACAGAGCACAAAAAAAGCAGAGAAGACTGTGAAAACAGAAGAGCCTTCCCAGACAGATGCTCAGGCAGATGATAAATAAAAGAAGATTAAAACTGACTTAGAGATTAACACAAAAAGTGGTAGAAAAAGAACCGGCGCGTGTGTGCCGGTTCTTTTGTGCCATTACAGTCCAAATGAAGACAGTCTTCAATACTTGGGACATCGGTAAGTGTTCTTATAAAAATTTAGGATTCTACAATCCATCTACAGTATCAGTAGAGGAATCCGTTGTACCTGTCGAGTCTGTTGTGCCGCTGCCGGAAGAATCCGATGCGCTGTCCGGCGAACTATCCGTGGAACTGTCTGAGCCGGCATCTGATGAAGTGTCAGATGTGGTATCTGTCGTTCCGGAAGTAGAATCGGAACTGTCGCTTGCAGGTGTTTTAAATTCTCCGTTTGCAATCGCTTCGTTATAGTTTTTAATCAGATCCAGAAGTGCCTGATTCTGATCTCCTTCTAGTGGTGTCGGGCAATAATCGTTGCGTACTGATGTGGAAGAGATTGAGCAAGGAATGATATTTTCTTTCGCATTTTTCTGAACTTTTCCCTTTTTGAAAGAGAATGTCTGCTGATAGATCATCGTATTCTTATCAGCTGGGTTGGAGTTTCCGCCAAAACAAAAGTTTCCAAGACTGTAGACAATGGATTTGCCTTTGTAGTATTCAATACCCTGCAAAACATGTGGGTGATGTCCGATAACGAGGTCAGCACCCTGATCTACTGCCAGGTGTGCAAGTGTCTGCTGGTTCGTGTCCGGACTGGTTTCTTTTTCCGTTCCCCAGTGGAAATTTGCAATGATCAGATTTGCGCCGTGTTCTTTTAAAGCCTGGATATTCTGTTTTACCTGTTCTTCGCGATCCAGATGATCATTCAGTTCATAAATACCGGTAAGTCCGACTTTGATCTTGCCGATTTTAATGATATCAACGGTATCGTATCCGAATGGAGCGATACCGGCATCGGTCAGGTTTTTGATTGTATCGGTATAACTCTGTTCGCCGTAATCAGAGCTGTGATTGTTCGCTGTATTGGCAGCTTCTACCGAATTGTTTGACAGAATCTGTGCATATTCCGGTGGCGCCTTGAAGGCGTAACTTTTATTTTCTCTCGTTGTCTCTGTAGTCAGTGTTCCTTCAAAATTCACAATAGAAAGATCATCCTTTTCCAGAATGGATTTTACATTTTTGAAGAAATAATCAGCGCCGTATTGATTATAGTAAGCTGGCAGGCTGGTCGAAGAATCAAAATGTTCATCTGTACCAAGCGTACAATCTCCCATGGAACTTATAGTCAGGGAAGTTGTGGAAGGATTACTCTTTCCTTTGATCGTAAATTCATTCACGGTTACACCGGAAGTGTCAATTGAAGGTGCCTTCTTTTTCTTTTTTTGAGCTGTCTGTTCCGTCTTCGGACTGGAGCCGGTAATTGCATGTACAATTGCTTTGATTCCGGAAAAGATTCCAAAGCAGATCAGAAGCAGAATCAGAATTACAACAGCGCGTCTGACGTGAAGATAGATTCTTCTAAGCTTCCGTCGGCGGCGCCTCAGTCTTTGTCTTTCGTTCTTGTCCATTGTTTGTTCCTCTTTTTCATTCTTTTAAATAAGCGTTATAATGCGCATCCTGCCGGAGGTTTTTTACATGATGGGGAATGCAATTTCCTATCATATAAAAACAGGCAGCTTCTGAATACAAAAAGCCGCCTGCTGTTGTCCTGATCAGATCATTAATTTAAAAATGTGCAACCGTCAGTATTAACTGCGGATAAATCGTCTTTGGCAGCACTGATGCTTACATAAAAGTCAATGTTGCATTCGCTAGAGAGTTTTTTCAGTCGTTCGATAAATTCCGGAATATTTTCCAGAGAAATGTCAGCATGTTTTAAAATACCATCGATAAAGATACACTCGATATCATGGTTAGAACTGTACATACCATATAAGAATCCGATATATTCATCTGTGTTAGTAATTGTTGGAAAATCATCCATACAGATTGTACGGATATCAAATGCTACACTTGCTGTGTCGCGATGTGTTTTTTTGATAAAAACAACATTTCCGTTGCATCTCTTAGCCTGCGCATTAGCCTGCTCAATCATTGTTTGTGTTTTTCCGCTGCCTTTTGGGCCTGTTAATAAATTTACCATGGCAAACTCTCCTTTATGTATCAGATTTACTGAATAATATCAGTATGAGTACTTGAGCTTATTATACACGAAATGACGAAAAGGAACAACTATTTTTTAGATTTTTATATAAAATTCTGAAAATTGTACATACGACTTGACAACTGAAAAAACGTACACTAAACTAAACCGCATGAAAGCAAAGGCGCTTCGAGATTATTCTCGAAGCGCCTTTGCTTTCTGATAATCATTGCAGGGATAAAGAACACAAAGGTGTGGTTTTTTGTATGTTGGCGACAGAAATCCATGCCTTTCTTTATTTCATGATTTTTCAGACAGGTAATGAGAGAAGGAGGACGATTATGACAAAAGAGATAATGACAGCAATTACAATGACGATCGTGTTTAAAGTGATCGATAGAACATTGGGACTTCGGGTTTCGGAAGAAGAGGAAATTATCGGTCTGGATGCAACGGAACATGGACTTTCTTCTGCTTATGCAGGATTCAGTTTAATGGATGTTACAGGTGGAGGTATGAATGTAAATGAAAATACAGAACTTGGTGAGAGCGATTATGATGCGGCATCAGAAGTACAGCGTGCAGCGGCAGTGAAGGTAACTACGCCTGTAGATGCAGAGACAGGTATTCATAAAGTTGTAATTATTGCAAAACTTTCCCGGTATGAAAAACTGAAAAATGCATTAAATACACTTGGTGTAACCGGAATGACTGTAACACAGGTTATGGGATGCGGTATCCAGAAAGGCGCCGGAGAAAAATATCGTGGTGTAGAAATGGATGTAACAGTGCTTCCGAAAGTAAAAGTTGAAGTAATAATAGGAAGTATTCCGGTTGAAAAAGTAGTAGAAACCGTAAAGAAAACATTGTATACAGGACGTATCGGAGATGGCAAGATCTTTGTTTACAACGTACAGAAAGTCATTAAAGTCCGTACCGGAGAAGAAGATCTGGATGCGCTGAAAGATGTAGAATAAAAAATATCGTTTTGGAGTGGTGCAATCTTAAGATAGGGGTTGACTTATTTTAACATTCTTCATATAATAGATGGGAATAACGCAGAAACGTTGAAGAGGAATATTAAGAGATCATTGTTTTTCAGAGAGCTGTCGGTTGGTGTGAGACAGCAAGCGTAATCTCCCAACTCGCCTCGGAGTTCTATTATTGAACAGGAGTAGATAATAGCGGGTCTTCCCGTTACAGAAGTGAATGAGTGCATCCGGTATATCCGGGTGAAGAAGAGTGGTACCACGGAAATCAAGCCTTTTCGTCTCTTAGAGATGAGGAGGCTTATATTTTTATATAATAAGAATTTCAGTTTCTATTATACAAAAAGCCTCCGGCAGGCTCTGAAGGTGGAAATCAAACATAAAAAGTTATTTAGAAAACAGGAGGAATGGAAAGATGTCAAAGATCCCTTATAATCATAAGGCAATCGAGAAAAAATGGCGCGAAAACTGGGAAAAGAACCCGGTCAATGTGACAACGAACGATGACGGAAGCAAAAGAGAGAAATATTATTGTCTGGATATGTTCCCATATCCATCAGGAAATGGACTTCATGTAGGACACTGGAGAGGTTATGTAATCTCTGATGTATGGAGCCGTTATAAATTGCAGCAGGGCTATTACATCATTCATCCGATGGGATGGGATGCATTCGGACTTCCGGCTGAGAACTATGCAATTAAGATGGGTGTACATCCGTCTATTTCCACAGAAGCAAATATTAAAAATATCAAGAGACAGATCAACGAGATCGCAGCTTTATATGACTGGGATCGTGAAGTAAATACAACAGATCCGAATTTCTATAAGTGGACACAGTGGATTTTCGTGAAGATGTTCAAAGAGGGCCTTGCATATGAGAAAGAGTTCCCAATCAACTGGTGCCCGTCCTGCAAGACAGGTCTTGCAAACGAAGAAGTTGTAAATGGTAAATGTGAACGCTGCGGAGCAGAAGTTACCAAGAAGAATCTGCGGCAGTGGATGTTAAAAATCACAGCATATGCAGACCGACTTTTAAATGATCTGGACAAATTAGACTGGCCTGAGAAAGTTAAGAAGATGCAGACAGACTGGATTGGTAAATCTTATGGTGCAGAAGTTGACTTCCCGGTAGAAGGAAGAGAAGAAAAGATCACAGTATATACAACCAGACCAGATACATTATATGGAGCAACCTTTATGGTACTGGCTCCGGAGCATGAACTTGCAAAGAGCCTGGCTACAGATGAGACAAGAGAAGAAGTTGAGAAGTACATTTACGATGCATCCATGAAGTCTAATGTAGACCGTATGCAGGATAAGGAAAAGACAGGTGTATTTACAGGAAGTTATGCAATCAACCCGTTAAATGGCGAGAAGACACCAATCTGGTTATCTGATTATGTACTTGCAGATTATGGTACAGGAGCAATCATGTGTGTACCGGCTCACGATGACCGTGACTTTGAATTTGCAACAAAATTCGGCATCCCGATCATCCAGGTTATCGCAAAAGACGGAAAAGAAATTGAAAATATGACAGAAGCATACACAGAAGCTTCCGGAACAATGATTAATTCCGGTGAGTGGAATGGTATGGAATCTTCTGTACTGAAAAAAGAAGCACCACACATTATCGAAGAACGTGGAATTGGTCGAGCTACTGTTAATTACAAACTGCGTGACTGGGTATTCTCACGTCAAAGATACTGGGGAGAACCAATCCCGATCGTACACTGTCCAAAATGTGGCAATGTTCCGGTACCGGAAGAAGAACTGCCGTTACGTCTGCCGGATGTAGAGTCCTACGAGCCGACAGGAACAGGAGAATCTCCGCTTGCTGCAATTGACGAGTGGGTAAATTGTAAATGCCCGCAGTGTGGCGCTGATGCGAAGAGAGAGACAAATACAATGCCACAGTGGGCCGGATCTTCATGGTATTTCTTGAGATATGTAGATAACCATAACGATAAGGAATTAGTATCCAGAGAGAAAGCAGACGCAATGCTTCCGGTAGATATGTATATCGGTGGTGTGGAACATGCGGTACTGCATCTTTTATACTCCCGTTTCTATACCAAATTCCTTTGTGATATTGGAGTGATTGACTTTGATGAGCCATTCCACAAATTGTTCAACCAGGGAATGATCACAGGTAAGAACGGTATCAAGATGAGTAAATCCAAGGGAAATGTTGTATCTCCTGACGATCTTGTAAGAGATTACGGATGCGATTCCCTGAGAATGTATGAACTTTTTGTAGGACCACCGGAGTTAGATGCTGAGTGGGATGACCGTGGTATTGACGGAGTAAACCGTTTCCTGAAGAGATTCTGGAATCTGGTTATGGACAGCAAAGATGCAAACATCGAAGCTACCAAAGAGATGATCAAAGAACGTCATAAGCTTGCAAAAGATATCACAACCCGTCTGGAAAGCTTCAGCCTGAATACAGCGATTTCCGGATTTATGGAGCATAATAACAAACTGATCGAGATTGCGAAAAAAGCAGGCGGAATCGATACAGAGACATTATCTACAATGGCAGTACTGCTTTCACCATTTGCACCGCATATCGCAGAAGAAGTTTGGGAGCAGTTAGGTCATGAAGGCAGTGTATTCAAAGCCGGATGGCCAACATACGATGAAGAAGCCATGAAAGATGATGAAATCCAGGTACCTGTACAGATCAATGGTAAGACAAGAGCAGTTATCTCTATTGCAGCAGAAAGTAGCAAAGAAGAAGCGATTACAGCAGGAAAAGAAGCAATTGCAGACAAACTGACCGGAAATATCATCAAAGAGATCTATGTACCGAAGAAGATCATTAATATTGTAATGAAATAATAATAGAATTGTGGTAGTACGAAGTACGGAACGATTCGTATGGTATTTTTTAACTTTAACATTATATATAAGAGAATTACAGATAAGACAAGGACGGTTATTGTACAAATTGCAGTAGCCGTCCTTCTTTTCCCTTTCTTTTTAGTCTATGAAGTGGTATGCTTGTGGATAGAAAACGGATCGATAAAGGAGATAGCATAAATATGAATTACAATGAGATGGCATTAAAAATGCACGAAGAACACAAAGGAAAAATCAGTGTCACATCAAAAGTAGCGGTAAAGACAAGAGATGATCTTAGTACGGCGTATACTCCGGGTGTTGCAGAACCTTGCCGGAAGATCAGAGATGATAAATCAGAAGTGTACAGATATACAGCAAAAGGAAATCTCGTAGCAGTTGTATCTGATGGGACGGCAGTTCTGGGACTGGGAGATATCGGTCCGGAAGCGGCAATGCCGGTTATGGAAGGAAAATCCATTTTGTTCAAAGAATTTGCAGGAATTGATGCATTTCCGATCTGTCTGGATACGAAGGACACAGATGAGATCGTGGAGACTGTTAAACGTCTTGCTCCTACATTCGGTGGAATCAATCTGGAAGACATTTCTGCACCGAGATGCTTTGAAATCGAGAGAAGATTAAAAGAAGAACTGGATATTCCGGTATTCCATGACGATCAGCACGGAACAGCGATCGTTGTATCCGCAGGTCTTACGAATGCTTTGAAATATGTCGGAAAAGAATTTTCAGAAGCAAAAGTAGTCATCAATGGTGCCGGATCTGCAGGAATTTCTATCTGTAAATTATTATTAGAGCTGGGAGTCGGTGATATTGTCCTTGTTGATAGGAACGGAATCCTTGCAGTCGGTGAAGAATGGATGAATCCTGCACAGAAAGAGATGGCAGAAAAGACAAATAAAGAACAGATCCATGGAGATTTAAAAACTGCAATGCAGGGTAGAGATGTATTTGTTGGTGTATCTGCTCCGAACATAGTTACAGCAGAGATGGTAAGTACAATGGCAAAAGATGCGGTTGTATTTGCAATGGCGAATCCAACACCGGAGATTATGCCGGATGAAGCCAAGAAAGGCGGAGCCAAAGTTGTTGCAACCGGAAGATCCGATTTCCCGAATCAGATCAACAATGTGCTTGTATTCCCTGGAATTTTCAGAGGTGCGCTTGATGCAAGAGCAACCGATATTACGGAAGAGATGAAGATAGCCGCAGTGAAAGCAATTGCAGACATTATCAAGCCGGAAGAACTGACAGAAGATTATATTATACCGGGTGCTTTTGATGAAAGAGTTGCTGATAATGTGGCAAGAGAAGTTGCAAAAACAGCAATAGAGACCGGAGTTTCTAAGTTGAAAAAAGCAGAATAATTGCGAAAGAGGAATTGGTTATGTTATTAGTAAAAAATGCAGAGGTATACGCACCAGAATACCTGGGGAAAAAGGATGTTTTGATCTGCGGAGGAAAAATTGAAAAGATTCAGGATGAAATTGGTTCGCTTCCAGTTGAATGTGAAGTGTTAGATGCCGAAGGAAAGATGCTGACGCCAGGGTTTATTGATCAGCATGTACATATTACCGGTGGAGGCGGAGAAGGAAGCTTTCATACGAGAACACCGGAATTACAGCTCTCTGAGTTAGTGGAAAATGGTATAACTACAGTCATAGGGCTTCTGGGAACAGATGGAATTACAAGAAGTGTGGAGAATCTTTATGCAAAAACCAAGGCTCTTTGCGAGGAAGGCGTAAGTGCATATATGCTTACGGGAGCTTATGGCTATCCGAATCCGACAATTACCGGAGAAGTTGATCGAGACATTGTATTCATCGACGAGATACTCGGTGTGAAGCTTGCTATTTCCGATCATCGTGCACCGAATGTGACAGAAGAGGAACTGATCCAGATCGCAAGCAAAGTAAGAGTTGCCGGTATGCTCAGCGGGAAACCGGGGATTGTTGTGTTGCATATGGGAGACGATGAGGCTGGATTACAACCGGTATTCCGTGCGTTGGAGAAAACGTCTATTCCTACTCGCATTTTCAGACCAACACATGTAAATCGAAATGAACATCTGTTGGAGGATGGATATGAATTTTTAAGAAGAGGCGGATATGTAGATTTGACTTGTGGCATGCATTCTTCTCCGGGAAGTTATGTTCTGGAAGCAAGGAAAAGAGGAATTCCTACTGAACATATTACGATGAGTTCGGATGGACATGGAAGCTGGTCTCACTATGCGGAAGATGGAACCCTTTTAGAAATTGGAGTGTCCAGTGTAGATGCACTTTATAAAGAATTAAAATATATGGTGAAAGAGCTTGGAATGAAGCTTGAGGATGCATTACCTTATATGACAAGCCATGTGGCTGAGGGGCTGGATCTGCTTCCGAAAAAGGGATGGATAAAAGAAGGAGCAGATGGAGATGTTCTCCTGTTTGATCAGAATATGGAGCTGGATACTTTTATAGCAGGTGGTCGTATTCTCATGAAAAACAAGGAAATCCTTCAAAAAGGAACTTATGAAAAATAATAGAAATTAATAGCGTAAACAAAAAACAGGAGATATGGATAGGAAAATCCGTATCTCCTGTTTTTACTAGGAAGATAATGTATTTATAAAATTCTGTCGTTCGGACGGAGAAATGCTGTCAATGACGAGACAGGATGCCAGGATATTCAGCATGGCAATTGGAATTGTCATTGAATTATAAAACATTTCTGTGGAAGTAGGGCAAATAAGGAGCAAATCACTGTGGCATGCAGCCGGGGAAGCATCGCTGTCGGTGATCGTTAAAATCGGGACACCGGATTCGGAAGCTTTTTTTGCAATATTTCCTATCGGAAAATAGTAGCGCGGGAAAGAGAATAAAATTACAAGATCTCCCTCTGTAAGTTTTCGTAATGTTTTCTGTGTTTGCTCCAAATCGGACAGGTCAATCAGAATGACGTTGTAATACAAGATTAAGAGTCGCAATTTTAAAAATTCTCCAGGCACTTTCGATATATCATGTGCAAAGATAAAAATACGATTACTGCGTCGAATCTTATCAGAAGCTGCCAGAATGGTATCCATAGGCAAATCAGAGATAAACTCGGAAAAGGCACTCACTTCCTGGCTACAGATTTCTAAGAGCATTCGTTCGCGCTCGGGTGCTTTGCCAGCTTCTAATTCTGGAACGAAATAAGTGGAAGAGGATGCGATTCGAATCATCTTCTGTGTATAATCACGGAATTGTTCTTTCAAGCCAACAAATGTGGAACAGCCCAGTTTCTGGCAAAAACGAAGAAGTGTCAATTCGGAGGATCGTGTCTGCTGACTGAGCTGAGCCAGAGTGATGTAGCTTATTTCTTCTGGGTTGGCAATCAGGTAATCTGCGATTGTTTTTTGTTTTTTTGTAAGTGTCGGATATAATTCCTGAATATGTTCTAAAATGTCCATATAGTTTCCTTTCGCTTTTACAGTAAAATGTTTCGTGATATTTTACAAAATATAAGTGATGACTTTACAAATCTATTATAACATGTATAATGAAAAATAGAAAGTAAAGTATATACTTAACTAAAAGAAAATTTATAAGTACCAAAAAGGAAAGAGGAGGACAAGGCTATGAAAAAATAGTTTGAAGAGCACTTCGAACGAACCTGGCTGATTATTTTTTTATTTATGTTTGTGATCATTATGATTCCATTTCCATTCTTTTACAGTGAAACATACATCCCTTCATTTGGCGGGGTTCCGTTGTTCCTGTATGGATGGTTTATTCACACTGCGATTACATTTGCATTGATCATCAAGTATTATCGCATGTGTATGAAGCGAAAAGAATATCACACCTATGATGAGGAGGAGAAGTAATTATGAACGGAGCAGCAATTCAGCCTTCACCAGGCTCTTTCTATACGGTGCTGGTACTTTATCTTGGAATTATGGCATTTATTGGTTGGTATGCAGGGCGCTATGATGACGGATGTAATCCAGGGTTCCTTGATGATCGCAACAGCAATTGTAACTTTTATTGTTTCTATTGTAATGGGAGGAGGCTTTGGCAATATCAATCATACACTTCAGAGTATGAATGAAGCTTATCTTGCATTTCCGGGTGCCAATGGCTATATGCCTTGGGCATATTATGTATCCAATATTGTATTGTGGTCTTTCTTTTTGTTCCGATGATTTTGCAGAGAGGTCTGAATCCGTTTTTAGCTTCTATTTTCATTGCTGGAATTGTAGCTACCGGTATGTCTACTATTGATGGTATATTAGTAACGAAAACCGGTGCGGTTACGCGTGACATTTATCAGAAACTCATCAATAAAAAAGCAACAGATGAGAGTGTAATGAAGCTTTCGAAAGTAGTAACTATTCTGATCGGTATTATCGTAATTTGTTTCGGCGTATTCCAGCCAGGCAGTATTTTCGAAATTAACCTGTTTGCGTTCTCGGAAATGGCAATTTTTGTAGTGCCGATTCTATTTGGTATTTACTGGAAGAAAGCAACTGCACAAGGAGCGATTGCAGCGGTAGTAGTAGGTGTAATATCACTGTTACTCTTCACGTTGAATCCAACTATAAAAGCATTTGCGTTTGGATTCCATGCATTGTTCCCGACAACAATCATTTCATCAATTGTAATGGTTGTTGTAAGCAAATTCACAAAAACACCACCGCAAGAAACAATTGAGCGTCATTTTGCGGTGTAGTATAAAGGAGGAAATGAAAATGTATCTTGCAAAATTAACTACAGCACAGGCAAAAGAAGCCTTCAAGAAAGATCCGATTGTTGTAATCCCGGTAGGAAGCACGGAGCAACACGGTACACAGAGTGCACTCGGAACAGACTTCATGGTTCCGACATATCTGGCGGATCATGTGGAGGACATCGAAAATGTCATTATAGCTCCAACAGTTCCGTATGGTGTATGTCCATATCATTTAAGTTTTGAAGGAAGCATCAATATTGGATATGAAGGACTTTACCTCGTACTTCATGGCATTATGGATTCTCTTATGCAGCACGGAGCAAAACGTTTTGTAGTTTTAAATGGTCATGGCGGAAACACACCTTCTATCGACCGTGCGGCTTTAGAGGTATATCATAAGGGCGGTGTATGTGCCAGCGTTGACTGGTGGAGTCTGGTTGCACAGTTAGATAAGAAGTTTGAAGGCGGCCACGGTGACGTACTGGAAACATCTGCAATGATGGCAATTTGTCCGGAGTCTGTTGATCTTGAACTGAGTCAACCGATCAATGCACAGGATCCAACTGAAAATATGAAGGCTGCATATATCCAGGCAGTAAATTTCAAGGGCGGTATTGTACGTCTTGTTAGAGATACGAAGGAAATTGCTCCAAGCGGTTGGTTTGGACCTTTTGATCCGAAAGAATCATCAGCTGAACTGGGACAGCAGGCATTAGATCTCGCAGTATCTTATATCCGTGATTTCTTGGAGGAAATGAAAAAGATAGAATTATAAGTATCTAAATATAAGTAAAAGTAGAAAACTGTTGTTTTGCGATTGGAAAATTGCGAAGCGACAGTTTCTTTTTATTATGTTCTTGCAGCAATAAAGTTATTCAAATTTATCTCAGTCGAGAAGATTCCCACCTCTTTTAGGTGGTGAGTAAATGCAAATTCGTCGCAGTGGGAGTCCAATCTCCGACTGAGATAAACGCTCCGCGAGGATGCGCAGTGATTCTGATAGGAATATGTCAGCTTTGCTGACCAGAATCACGCGCTAAGTCTCACGAACGTTCGACTTGAATTGTTTTACTGGTCTTTACTAAATTGTATAAAATGACACAAAAACATAAAAAATAACAGGTTAATTGTATTAAATATCTAAATTGCAGAAAATATAAAAACATTGTTGACAATTCCAACCTTCGGTGTTATTCTAATATAGCTGTCGCGTGAGACACACCTGAGAAGCGTAGATGTCACACGGAAGACAACAAAGAA
>NZ_QUFR01000016.1:0-51516 GCF_003478575.1 Dorea sp. AF24-7LB | reverse complement strand
ACCTGTATAAAATTTTCAATGTTCTTTCAATTTAGCCTTGACTTTTTATTTGCAGGCTAAAAAAGCGTCCACAGATTCCTTTCGGTTTCCATGAACGCTCATTCTTATTTAATTAGTGTTTCTTTTTTCTCATAAATGCAAGGGCTCCTGTACCAGTCGCACCAATGCCGAGAAGCATAAACCACAGCCACAGATTGGTGTTATCCCCAGTCTTTGGTGAATCACTGACAGGTTTTCCACCTTCCGGTGTCTTTTCTGCCGGTTTTTCCTCATCCACCATGGTTACATGCTGTACTACACTGGTATCCTTTACTTCGAATTCCACATCTTTTGCAACCAGATAGCCATCCGGTGCTGTTTCTTCACGGAGAGTGTATTTTCCGATCGGAAGCATTTCGATGTAATGTGCTTTCTCTGTACTGGTCCAACTTTCCACAACTTTTCCATCCTGATCAAGGATTGTGAGTTTCGCTCCCGGAAGTTCTTTTCCGGCGATATCCTGTTTGGAGATTTTCACCTTCGTTACATCATCCTTCATCTCAACTTTCTGCACATCGGCAGTATCTTTGATCGTGAACTTCACGCTTTCAGCTGTCACGTAACCATCAGCAGGTTTTGTTTCAACCAGTGTGTATTCTTTTCCGACAGTCAGCTCACGGATCACATGTGCTTCTTTACCGGAAGTCCATTCATCCACGATATTTCCATCGGCATCTACCACTTTCAGCTTACATCCTGGAAGTTCTTTTCCGGTTGTCAGACTGGATTTGGTAAATTCTACAATGGTTGGCTGATTCTCAAAGGTAAAATCATAGGTTACAGTCGGCTGATCCTCACCTGCATACTCAAACGTAAATTCTTTTCCTTCATCGTTGGTTACGAATCCGTCTGGTGCATAGAGCTCTTTTACATAATAAGTTGCTCCTATTGGAAGATCTGCAACAAATGTGATCTTTCCTTCTTCATCTGTAGATTTCAGCTCAATGATCTCATCGGCTTCGATCAGGACTTTACCAGTTGTCTCAGACTTAATGTCATCTTTGGCAAATAATCCAAAGATAGCACCTTCCAGTGTACGGTCAGAATCTTTTTCTTTCTTAAGTACACTGACTTCTACTCTCTGACGGTTGTTCTGCCAGTCTTTGTCATAGACTACAACCGGTGTATTCTGATCCACGTAAGTCAGATCTACATGACGGATCTCACCATCCAGCACATGACCGTAAGCAGTTCCTGTTTCCTTCACGTAGTATTTCCCAAGTGGAAGATTTTCCAGTTTTGCAATACCGGTTTCATCTGTCTTGATCGTTGCAATCAGTTCATCCTTTTTATAGTAATCGTCACTGACGCCATCGGCAGCCTTAATGTCTTCCTCAGCATAGACTTCAAACGTAACATCTGTCAGCTTTCCGGTTACATAGTTGAAAATGTGTTCCACCACACCTTTGACCTTATCGGCCAGTGTAACAGAATCCAGGAATTCTCCTTTTTTGTTGATGATCAGTTCACCAACCGGTACCTCGTCCTTCATTTCCACTTTCTGAACCTCTCCGGTATCTTTGACTGTGAATGTCACATCATTGGCTACCAGATAGCCATGTGGTGCAAATTCTTCATGGAGGGTATAAGTCTCACCCACTTTCAGATATTTGATCACATGCGGTGCATCTTTGGAAGATGTCCAGCTATCTACTACATTTCCATCTTTATCCGTTACTTTCAGATAAGCTCCATCCAGTTCTACACCGGTTGTTGCATCTGATTTTGTGATCTCAACAGTTGTCGGCTGGTTCTTCTTTACGGATTTTAATGTTACTGTCTGTACATCCTGCCCCTGATAAGAAGCATCAAATCTCAGTACTTCATCCGAAGATACGAATCCATCTGGTGCTTTCAGTTCTTTTACATAATAGCTTCCAAGTGGAAGATCCAGTGTACATGCTGCCTGACCTTTTTCATCAGAAGTCATTTCCTGTAAAAGAGTATCTGCTTTAACGATCACTTTTCCATCTTTCGTCTGAATGTCTTTTGCATTGTAAATACCGAACACTGCTCCGGCTACTGTATTGCCTGTCTCGGCATCCTGTTTTTCGACCGTAATCGACACTTTCTGTCGTTCATCTGTGACAGAGATTTCTTTCTCGATCACTGCAGTATCCTGATCCGCATAAGCAAATTCGACATTTTCCGGCACAGTATTTAACACATAAGTGTCCGGTGCATTCTTCTCTTTGACATAGTATCTGCCAAGTGGAAGATTCTTTACGGTTGCATAACCATCTGCATCCGTTGTGACGGTTGCTACCAGTGCATCCTTTGCAAAATACAGAGTTCTCTGTCCATCTGCATCTACCTGATGATCGGCAGTATAAATATCTTCTGCCGCATAGACTTCAAATTCAGCACCTGCAAGTCCAGCCATTTCATACTGGAAGTCCTTATCAAATCCCTTTAACACTTCACCCTGTTTATAGATCTTTAACTGACCTTTGACCGGGGCATTGGTATATTCCACATCAATGACTGTATCTCCTGTGACAGGATCGGTCAGATAAGCAGTATCTGTATCAACTGCAACTGTCACATAGTTTTTGGATATTGTGTACCCATCGGGTGCCGTCACTTCCTCAATCCGGTAGTTACCAGGTTTCAGATTCTTTGGCAGTATCAGGTATCCTTCCTCATTTGTGAAATAGGATTTGTGTACCGTTGGCTTCGGGTAGGATGTTGTCTGTTCCACATATTTCTGATTATCCAGGTCGTATACCTTGAACTCAGTATTGGCCAGGAGTACAGATTTCTGTGTTTCTGCATCCTTTTTGATGATCTTTAATTTTGCTTTGAATTCCTTATCCAAAAGCACTCGCCATGTCTGCGGTGTATCCGGATGATTCTCTGTGATCTTCACTACAAAATCATCAACCGGTGCATAGTTGTGTTTGCTTGTGGTTTCTCTTACCACATAAGCTCCATATGGAAGCGGAATCGATCTTGCATATCCTTTTTCATCGGTAAACATTTCTGCCTGGCCATCTGCAGTCAGTACAACTGGTCTGGCTGAGTCAAAATCATAACTTCCATCTGCTTTTACTTTCAGATCACTGACAAGCCATGCTGAAAAACCAACTCCCTGCAGAAGATCTGCATCGGTCTTTCCGTTGTTTGCTGCCTTGATGATCTGAAATGGCTGTTTGATGACAGTTTCTTTACATACAGAAGTTCTTTCTACTATCGGAACAGTAGCACCTTCGTAAGTACAGTCCACCTCATGTTCTGTCGGATCCAGTACGTATCCCACCGGAGCACTAAGCTCTTTCAGATAATACTTTCCAAGATAGAGATCCGATACAGAAGCTTCGCCATTCTTATCCGTTGTCAGGGATGTAATCAGGCTGTCTTTCTTATGGATTGTTCCGGTTCTTCCATCCGGATGAACAATATCTTCCCTTGCATAAAGGCCATATACTGCACCTTCCAGCGTTGCATCACCCTGTGCTGCATTCCCTGTCTCAGCATCCTGTTTTGCTATGTTGATCTTTGCATTTACACGTTTGTCTGTTACATTTTTGGTCGTTGTCTTTCCGATAGCAAGAGTCACATTATAAGACTTTGTATCGATCTGATACCCTGTTGGAACAGAGATTTCTTTCAGATAAACAACTTCCTGTGTTTTCTCCATTGTGAGCTGTGAAGCACCATTCTGATCAGTTGCAGGCATCTCTGCGATCAGCTTTGTACATGCAGCATCGGAATAGATCCCGTACACTGCACCAGCCAGTGCATTTCCTGTATCCTGATCTTTCTTTACAATGGATACTTTGCATTCTTTTGTCCAGGTTACTTTAAAATCCACATATTTCTCATTTCCGACACCTTCACCGAAAACAAGAGCCAGGTCCTGTGTTCCAGATCCTGTTGTGATCTTATAGGCTGAATATTCCTTATCAATACTTCCTTTCATCTTAGAAGAGAAAGTAGCACTGACATTTTCTGCCTGATTAAGTGGTGCTGTCAGATAGAACTTTGTACCACCGGAAATCTCCACATTAGCCCCTGCAGCACTTGTTTTTCCGGTTGTCACATTTACAAGTTTTACACCTTTCGGCAGCTTGAAAGTGATCGTCTGCAGTTTATCCGCTTTGAATGTGATCACACTTGTTCGCTGGCTGTTTCCTTCCACATAGGCCTTTACATTAGATTCGGAAAAGCTCATATCTACAGACGGAATGTCCGGCATATTTACACAATAATTGTAAAGCTCCATTGCCAGGTTCTTTCCTGTTGCATTAGTTCCGGATGCCCAGTCACTGGATCCATTTGCATAAGCTGCTGCAAGATGGGTAATGATGAATCTCTTTCCTGCCGGAAAATCCGGATGTTTCTCATCGAAGAAACCATTCTCATCACTTGCTTTTGTTCCGTAATAGCAGACCTTTGCAAGTGTCTTTCCATCGGCAAGTTTCTGGATCGTATAAGTTCCATTTCCCGGTCCTTTTTTCGATGGTTCAACACAGTATGCTGTCGCATTGATGCTTCCCCATTTCACATAATATGGACAAGTCAGGTAAGAACCTAATCCATAGTCTGCGTAATAGTACCAGGAGCCGGCTGTAACTGTGACTGATTTTGTTCCTGTTTCACCGGAAGCAAGCATCATTGGCATATCAAAAGTAATACTTTCGCCTGCTTCAAGATCTGCAAGAGCAACTTCCTGGTCAACAGCTTCCTGCATAACCTCTGAGAGTGTGATTCCTGTTTCCGGATCAACGGTCTCCTGATTCTCCGTTGCTTCGATCTCTGCATCAAATTCTTTTTCTGTCAGTTCTGTTTTGCTCTCCGTTTCAGCAGCACCAGTTTCCTCTGTAGACGAGTCAGCCTCAGAATCCTCTGTTTCTGTCTTATCGGAAGAACCAGCATCCTGCTCAGAAGAACTTTCTGACTGCGAATCTTTCTGCTGATCCGCTTCTTTTACCACGATCTTTCGATTGATCTGGTAGGTTGGGTGATCCGTTGTCTGTGGTTCTACATAATAGACTGCCTTATAGGAATTGGCATAATCGGTAGAAAAATCATTCCCGTCCGTATCTTTTGCTTCCTGAAATGTAACTTTTACTTTGCTGTCATCCTGGATCGTAAGACCGGTATAATCACTCTTTACATCGAAATTGTCTCCAACCTTGATCTCATAATCCTTTGCAGTTACCACTTCATCTTCATCCAACTGATCCTTGATCTCCTCATAATACGGAATCTTTTTTACAGATCCAGCATCATCAGAAGCATAGGCAACAGCGGGAGAGAGTACCGTCGATAGAACCGTTACTGCAGTCAGTAAACCGGACATCACCCTGCGTGCTTTCTTTTTCACGTTCATTCTCTTAAATCCTTCCTTTCTGATTCTTTTGTGTATGGTTATCTGTTAGTTTCTGCATATTATCTTTTATACGAAGATGATCGCCTCCTTTCCTGAAATTTGCGCTATTTGGGACAGTCAGCACAAGCTGAGATAACAGCACAAATATATGGCGGTACTTGTTTGTCACAAATACCGCCACATGATTTCTACTGTCATCCTCTTTTTAGATTCAGACATTTTATTTTGATTTAAGATTTAAGCGTTTTCCTGTTTTCTTTCCCGGATCCGTTCCTATATCAGTTTCCATCTCTGATACGTTTTCTTCTGGCAGACACGCAGCTTTTCGCTCTATGCATGTTCAAACCAAATATCACTCCGGGCAGGCTATTCATTTTTCAAGGTACATGAAGGTGTTCTATGCAAACCCTTCATATAACGAAACGCTCAGAGCCTGTTTTACAGTGGTCTAATTCAATTTTTTTGAAATTTTTTTAAAATTCTTCGTTTTCCGCCTTTTTTTTCATCGTTTTTAATGCCCTGTTCAGGAGGTCATTTACACTCTGCTGTTTGATTCCCAGATAATCTGCAACATCCTGCTGACGCATTTCCTCGAAATAAACCAGATTGAGTACCGTCTTTTGTCTCTCTGTTAACTCTTTGATCAAAGCATTCAGAATTTCTCTGTCGATAACATCGTCAACAAAATCTTTTGAAGATCCTCTCATAATCTCCGCATCATCTGTAACATCGCTGTTAGAAAATACACCATGATTGGTGCTGATTTTGCTCTGGCTGTATGCCATACGGTCTTCAGCCTCTATCAGCAGACGGATATACCAGTTTTCATTATCAAAGAACTCTTTATTGAATTCCTTGTTATCGCCAGTTACACTCACATATTCATAGTCATCACAACTATGAAGTGGAAATACGGTTGATTGATTTCCTGCTGTATAAAGTACATATCCGTGATCATAAACAGAGATTGTTGTATCTGCATTGATCATTTCCTTTACTACAACTTTGTGTTCCTTCAAGGATTTCACGCTTGGGATTCTCTTCTCCACATCAGCAACTTTCACGATTTTTTTCAGTTCTTTTAATGTCAACATAAAGACCACCTTTCTGCCTTTCGGCTCCGGGTGGTCCATTCCATCTTTTATAAAATTCCTGCACAGACATAAAGAACTGCAGTACAAGAGGTCACGAACTCACCCGTTTTTTTTGAACGGGAGTCCGCGACTCCTTTGTAACGCATGTATCTGCGTTTAGATTAAGTTTGCCAGATTGCCTGGCTTATTCAGTTGCTATGTGCATCTTCTGATTTATTCTCTGTTTGCTGTTTGCGAAACATGGAATAATCGCCCATAGCATCGTAAGGACAACGCCTTACAAATTCCTGGTATTCGATTTCAGTCATCTTTGCTTCCTCCTTTGTGTCATATTATCAAAATCTCTATTTACAATTATTTTTGCAAAAAAGAATTCAACCTCTATATAACGAAATGCTGAGAGCCTGTTTTACAGTGGGGTACGACAAAAAATTTAAAAATTTTTCGAAATACGTCAAAAAAGCCCGACAAAACAAATACTTCAACAATCTCCAAAACCAGAAAATACTTCTGATCTTGCAGTGTATCCGTAAATGTTTTGCCGGGCTCTTAGTGATTCCAGTCAGGTTCAGCTCCTTGACAAACTCTTGCTGTCTGGTGCGTTCTTGATGGTTCCTGCCAAATCCAACGCTTACTACAGACAGCTCATTCTATTCTGTTATGATCCCTGATTCATCATCTTTCGGGAATACGTCCGCATCCTGGACTTTAATTGTTCATCTCTGATGTGGATCGGACGAACCGACACCATATCATCCTTTACAAATATCTCCAATGTACTGCGACATTTTTTGCACTCCACTTCTGAATCGCTTTGTGCGCTCTTTTCAATAAATGCTCCACATACAGAGCAGTGTACATGCCATTTAATAGCACCTGATCCCATATAGGCTTCCTCCTTTAAGCAATAAGATATTCTCCATTTATTACTCAACGGACCAAAGGGAAATCAAATCCGCCTTATGAGCATCATGCCATCCATTCCGTAAGTGCCAAAGCTACACGAACAGCACGATTTCTATTCTGATCAGATCTGCTTTGTCGATCTGTGCATCCTTTTTTATCCTTTCACCAGCTACCACTCACTCTTTCCGGTATAAAAAATTCCGCTGTGATTCATTAACATGATATTTCAATAGTTTCAAATACATCACCAGTCAGATCACAGATGTCCTGGATCTGGATCTCGGTATCATCAATCCGTAAGTGGACTGATGGATCAAAAAATTCTACGGTTCCAGATAATGTATGGTACTGACCAATTAATGGATTCTTCCATGACTTTTGAAAATAAGTTGCCTGTATCTTCATTCCATATGCCAGGATTCTTAATTTCATATCCAGCTCATTTTTCTTTTCCTCAGATAAATCTCTTTTCGGTTCATAAATGATTTCCTGTTGCCGGATTGTTTCATCCAATCCACGAAGTGCCGCAAATGGAGCAAACTGTTTTGCCCTGCGTCCTACATCCATGGGATGTCTCCTGGAAACCGGTCTTGGTAAATATAAATACGGTTGATATGCACTTGCCAGCACTTTTTGCACCTCCTCTAAGCACGGTGACCACCTATTTGCTCGTTGCGTTCTCTATAAGTAGAACACTCCAGCAGATTGGATCCACGCATGATCGCATTCTTTCCATAACGCTGCTTTACATTCAATACTGCTTCCTGTAAATGCCGTTCCTTATCGGTCTGTTTGGGATCATCAAACAGGCTGTACTGCACATAATTTTCAGGAGCAACCCTGTTCGCACACACCTCGATTCTTCGGATTCCGGTATATTTGTCTGCAATCCTGCGATATAAATCTTCCACTGCATCTATGATCTTTTTGGAACTGTTACTTTCTCTTTCGAGTTTTACGGTTCCTTTGGATGCCTCATGCTCATACCTGTGGTCATAGGCGATCCATAAGGTGAGAGAGTTTGTTACCAGTCCTTTTTCAAACAGATCCAGGACCAGATTGTCTGTCATTTCCCTTACGATCACAAGTGCTTCGTCAAAAGAATAATTTCGCATCAGCACCTGACCATTTGAAAGGCTGTGTTCCTCCGAATGATAGTTCTTGATGTCACTCATCCGGCACGTTTCATATCCCCATGCATGATCGATCAACAGCTCTGCATCAATCCCAAACATCTTATACAGCCAGTCTTCGGATCTTAAAGAAGCCATTGCGATATCGCCCATCGTATGGATCCCGTAACCAGCCAGTTTCTTTTCAGTCCGGGATCCAATCCTCCAGAAGTCACTTAATGGTTTATGATCCCATAGCTGCTCTCTGTAAGAGAATTCATCCAGGATTCCAATATGGTCATCCACATGCTTTGCTACGATATCCATTGCGATCTTAGCAAGATACAGATTGGTTCCCACACCTGCAGTTGCAGTGATGCCAGTTTCCTCCATGACTGCCTGCATAAGCTTTATCGCCATTTCTTTTGCAGTGAGATGATAAAGCTGCAGATAGTTTGTCACATCAATAAAACACTCATCAACACTGTACACATGGATATCTTCTTTTGAGACATACCGTAGATAGATTCCATAGATTTTTGCGGAATAATCCATGTACAACTGCATCCTCGGCATGGCTGTAATGTACTTCACACAATCCGGTATCTCATGGATTCGGCACCGGTTCTTGATGCCAAGAGACTTCATAGCCGGAGTGATTGCCAGGCAGATTGTTGACTTTGATCTGGTCGGATCTGCAACCACCAGGTTTGTTTTAAATGGATTCAGCCCACGTTCTACGCATTCTACAGAAGCATAAAAGGACTTCAGATCAATACAGATAATAGAAGTCTGATCCTGACTCACATTGCCACCTCCCATACGTCTTTCCTCTTTTTGTAACATGTATCCCATTTTGACTATCAATGATTGTCTATCCTTCCTGTTTTCATTGAATTACAGGAAATTCATTTCACATATCCATTGACAAAAGAGGAAATATTGTGTATCTTATAGGAAAGATGTTTCCCTTATCTGTGATTCACATTATAGGAGAGATATTTCCCTTTGTCAAGATTAATTTTTAATTTTCAGGAGACACATTTCCCGTTTTGCCTTGAGGCGGCTAATGAAACTTATAAGACAAGGCTTAGAAAGAGGTATGTTTATGACATTCGGTGAAAAAGTAAGATCATTAAGAAAAGAAAAAAAGATGAGTCAGCAGGAACTGGCCAGTATGGTTGGTGTTTCATATAGGACCATTCGATCCTGGGAAGTAGAAGGACGTTTTCCAAAACAAAATGTTCTGTATCAGAAACTGGCAGATGCATTACAGTGTGACGTTTCTTATCTCATGAGTGAGGATGAAGCTTTTATCACAGAAGCATCCGAACAGTTTGGTAACCGTGGTGCCAAACAGGCTCAGCAGATCCTGGAACAGGCTGCAGCTATGTTTGCTGGTGGATCACTGACAGACGAAGATAAAATAGCTTTTATGGATGAGATCCAGAGCCTTTATCTGGATTCCAAAAGACGTGCAAAGAAATTTACACCGAAAAAATATCTGAAAAACCAAGAGGAAAAATAATAGAAGGCGGGATTATTGTACACCTAATCTGTTACCTTATAGTTACAAGGATATTTCTGCCCTTTTTATTTTTTACTTTTGAGGTGATTTATTTGAGAAACACTTACATATATACAGAAACAAAGAAATTAATCAAGAAATATGGCACCAGGGATCCCTTTGAGATCATGGATCAGATGAACATTGTTGTCGGGGAAACTTCCAGATATAAGACACTGAAAGGATATTGTTTTATGAGCTGCAAGACGATCTATGTCATGATCAGCAGTTTCCTTTCAGAAGAAGAAAAGATGATCGTTGCCGCCCATGAATTAGGGCATATCATCCTGCATCGTTCCCAGCTGAAAATGGCTCCGATGCAAGATGATACACTCTACAATATGACGGATAATACAGAATACCAGGCCAATCTGTTTGCTGCCGATCTTCTGATTGATGATGAGGAGATCGAAGATATGGTTCAGAACGAAGACCTGGATTACTTCGGACTCTGCAGTTCTCTGAATGCAACTCCGGAACTCATGAGCTTTAAACTATACAGCCTGACAAAACGAGGCCAGGCTTATCATATGCCGATGGAGATTCAGAGTAATTTCCTGGCAAAATAATAAAGGATAAGCGCATTCTACAATAAGAAAACTATAGATTTATCTCACTGAAAGGAGGAACATTTATGTCAAGACATCATATTGAAAAAGTAACTTGTCCTTCCTGCCATCATGAGGGGGATTTTGAGCTCTGGGACAGTATTAATACTGCACTGGATCCTGAAATGAAAGAGAAGGTACTTAATAAATCTATTTTCCTTTATACTTGCCCGAGCTGTGGAGAGACCTTTCGTTTAAACTATCCTACACTCTATCACCAGATGGAAGATCTTATCATGATTTATCTGGTTTCTGAATCAGAAGTAGAAAAGACATATGAAATGTTTTATGGTGAAAATGCTTTGTTTGATTTTCGTACTGAAAAATATTTATCCCGAATCGTAACGTCACCAAATCAGCTCGTTGAAAAGATACAGATTTTTGATGCAGGTAAAGATGACAGGATAATGGAACTTGTTAAATTACTTGCGACAGATTCTCTTCTCAAAAATAATCCTGATGAAGAATTTGATGAACTGCGCTTTGCTGTCGACGATGACGGAACAAATATTCTTGTAATCATTAATAAGGGTGAGACCACTGGTGCAGTTGACATTGACGATATGTATGAATTTGCTTCTTCACACTGCACTGATTTCAAAGATCTCCGAGATGATGAGGATATTGTTATCAATCGGGAGTGGATTCTTAACAAACTTGCTGAAGCAGAAAACGAATAGTATATTTGGTGGCTACACCCCCAAGCCCCTGTAGAATAAATAACGCCAGTACTGGATATCAAAAATCCCGCACCGGCGTTATTTATTAAAATATTTTGTTTTTTAATCTTCAACACTCTCTACTGAAACTTCTTTTTTCTTCCTACTTTTACCAGAAATCATCTTGTGTCCTGTATAAATAGCCATAATCATGCAAAGCAAAGTACTTGCTGCAAAGTACTTATGGCCTTCTTTTGATCCCTTATAACCTGTATAAAAAGTTCCAAGCATTGTAATCAGTGCACTGATAGACCAATATTTATGTGCTTTCATTCAGATACCTCCTGCCGTTTTTCTTAATCATATACCTTTTAAAATATATATACAAACTGGTATTTTGAATCAATCGACAAGCAGCTCGGAGCTTCCACTATAAATTCATACTTTCAGCAAATAGGATATGGCAATGAAAATATATCCGGAGATTTCTCTTCCTACTGGATGCAGTCATCCTTAAAGATTTCACCAGTAGAACAAGTTGAACTTTTGAAAAATTTATATCGAAACAACTTCAACTTTACTCCTGCTAATATTCATGCCGTCAAAAATTCCATCCATCTTACCGCCTCTGAAAATGGAGAATTTATGGAAAAACCGGAACCGGACGAGTGAACGGGCAGGATATAAATGGCTGGTTTATAGGTTTTATAGAAAGCCAAAATAATACATACTTTTTCTCCACAAATATTCAAAGCGAACAACGTGCAACTGGTAGTAAAGCATCAGATGGTGCTTTATCTACTCGTATTGATTCGTCACATAAATATAAGCATCTTCCAACGTTGCAGGAATTGACATACACTCCAATTCTGGCTGTATTTCAGAAATCACTCTTAACTGCAATCCCCCCTCAACATACTGTTTTGATGTAATACGATACTTCTGTTCCACTTCTCTTGCTTTTCTCTCATCAGGTACTTTGCAAATCCAGATTTTCCCCTGTGCTTCTTCTGTCAAATTCTTCATAGAACCCGCATATAAGAAACTACCTTTGTGCATAATTGCAAGTTGGTTACAGGTAGCAGCCAAATCTTCCACCACATGAGTTGAAAACAAAACCGTTCTGTTTTCAGAAAAATCTACTAACAAATTGCGGATGCGAATACGTTCCTCTGGATCTAAACCGGTAGTCGGCTCATCCACAATCAAAAATTCCGGTTCATTTAAAAGCGCCTGCACTAATCCTACCCGTCGTTTCATCCCGCCTGACAACTGTTTCATTTTCTTTTTCCGGTGTTCTGCAAGACTGGTCTTTTTCAAATAATATTCTATTCGTTTCTTGCACTCCGCTTTTGGAACACCTGCCAAATCCCCCATATACTCTAAACACTCCTGAACTGTCAAATTCGGGTAAAGATCAATTTCCTGTGGCAGATACCCTATTTTTCTCTGGATTTTTTCATAGTTTCCTTCACTATATAAAATCCTGTCCAATGTGACCGTTCCACTTGTAGGTTTAAGTACAGTAGTTAAAACCCTCATCAAAGTTGTCTTTCCTGCTCCATTTTCTCCCAATAATCCAAAAATTCCATTCGGTATATTTAAATTCGCATGATTGATTGCTGTCACACCATTTTTAAATCTTACTGTTAAATCCTCAATATGAATACTCATAAACTTACCCTCTCTTTCTAACTATTTTCGGCAATACTACCAATAAAATCAATCCAATACCAATACACAAAGCTTTCCCTTGCAGCCATGTAACATCAGCAGTATTTTCTATATCTCTGAAAGCATAGGAAAACAGATTCCATGCCCCAAAAAGTTTATCTCCTCCCGTGGAATTTGTTGCTACCCATATCAGAAGACAGCTTCCAATCCCCATCCACATATTGCGAAAAAGCATAGACAATGTATTGACCAATATTCCCCAAAAGAAAATGGTTACTACAATCGCTAAAAAATAGGCAATAAACTGAAGTATTTCACTTTCTGTTGCCGGATGTGTGACCGGTTTTTGAAACACAAAAAACAATCCGTAACCTAAAACAGCAAGCAGTAATAAAAAAACTTCCTGTATCATTATTCGCTGCATGATGGAGCAAATTCTCTTTCTTATTGGATACAGCCTATGGATTTCTGATCTCTTGCTTGTAATTTCCTGCACATAAGTGTCCGCACAAAAAACAGCAGTCAATATAGCAAAAGGTGCCTCAATGGAAAGTCCTATTTCATTTGTGAATACAACCCCACGTATCAAGCTTAAAATCACAACAAAAGATACTGCATAAGCAATCTTATAAAACGGCAGAACAATCTTCATTTCCTTCTTCATTTACATCCGCCTCCTCTTCCAAATCTGTATTGAAATCAGAATAATCACTACAGATGCTAAAATAAGTAGACTCTGATTTAAAAATGCCATTGGTGGCGGTGTCGTATCGAAAAGCTGATCAGGGAATCGAACCATAATCGCAAAAGGTCTTCCCCAATATCCATAAACTCCTTCCGCATTTCTTCCGCCCATATTGGAATATACCATGTAAAGAATCAGAAGCGGCACTCCCGGAAGTGGATTTTTAAATAGGAGTGAAATCAATGTATATACACTTACAATCATCAGCATATTGGGAAGTATATAAAGTACAGTAGAAACTATAAAATCCCAGAACCGCACTTCAAACCCACTGTCTTTTGTATAAATAACACACAATGCCCAAAATAATAGATTTATAATAGTCAGAGCAATCAAACAAATTGCAAATCCTGCGCTTACTTTTCCCAATACATACTTTCCGGCAGTGATCGGTTTCGTGTGAAGCAATTCATAAGTATGCTTTTTCGTATCCTGTAAAAACAGAACCGCTAACATAATTGTTGCAAAAAAACACATAAACAACCCTGCAAAATCAGCAAATTTTCTTGAGTAATAAAAAGAAAACGTCTTATTTTTCATTTTTTCGTTCAGATATGCGTTGATTTCTTCTGATGTTCCTTTGTAATAGGCACTATCTTCGTACATATATCTTGCACTATACCAATCATATTTTTCCTCCAGATATACGAATGCTTCTTCTAACTCCATATCAACAAGTTCGCTCATTACGGATTGTGCCTCTAAATCAGACATTTCTAATTCATCAATTAGTGCTTGTTTTATCTGTCCACTCCATATTTCTCGATGTTTTTCAGGATTCGCAGGAATATATCCTTCATAAACATCTCCTAAGCGAACTGTATCAGGATAATCATTGACAATTTTCTCTCCTTGCCCTAAATAGTGTGTCATTAAATATGGACTTGTCGTATTAAACACACCATAAATCACAAGCAGAATACCTACCCAAAATAACGGTCGCTTTAGATAATTCTTAATCTCTCTTTTAAAAATAGCAATCATACGTTTGTCTCCTTTCCTTGTTATAGACATCATAAAATATAAATCACAACAAAAAGACAACAGTATAAAAAAATCGGACTGCTTATGCAATCCGATGAAATACTGCTGTTATTACAGCTCCACTCTGTTTTTCGTTTTCTATAAGTAACTGTCCGCCATGCTTTTCACAATACAATCTGCTGATATACATACCCATTCCTGAATGTTTCAAACTATCTTTCACATTTTGCTGATAAAAAAGCTCTGTTGCCTTTTGTTTGTCTACTGTAAATCCCACTCCATCATCCTTTACTCTGATTTGTAATTCAGAATAAGTAAGGAGAACTTCCATTTCCACTTTTGTTTTGGCATAACGAAAGGCATTTGACAAAAGATTTTCTATAACCTCTAAAATCACTTCCTTATCTCCCGAAAATTTTTCTGCTGTTTCCGAACATTCTAAATCGTATTGCTTTCCAAATTTTTTCTCAAACACATTCATCTCTGCACGTATGTCTGTTTCTAACTGCTTACTTGTAATTTTTTCTGCCACCAACTCCCTTGCATCTAAACTGCTCATCTTTCGCATTGTTTCCACAAATATATCCATACGTTCAATCTGTTTTTTGCTTTCATTTACCATATCTAGGGCTTGCTCCATATTTATCTCTTTCTTAGGGAGATATTCTGAAAGCATTTCCTGATACCCCTCCAGCACAGATAGTGGAGAACGTATATCATGTGCAATCGCTGTTCGCAAAGCCTTTTCTTCCTCAATCATTTTCCATAATTGATGGTTATTTTCTGCAAGCTGCTCCTTCATCCGTTCAAATTCTCTGCACAATCTTCCCATTTCATCTTTATTTTCATAGGTAATATGAAAATCCAAATTATTTCGACCAACTTGTTGTGATGCCAGTTCTAATTCTTCAATGGGATTTTTCAATTTATGCTTATAAAAAAGAAACACTGCTATGATATTGCCTACCACAGACACGATAAGTACTGTAAACGTCTGAAGGAAATCGCATATCTCTGATACATGATAATCAAATTTTTTCATTTCATAAGAATTCGGTCTCGGAACATCTGTCAAATACTTTCTACCTTCACCTTCTGCCATTTCAAAATACTTTTCTTGATCTACATATTTCCACCAAATGTCATCTTGTATAGTGGCTGCCATTCGCATAATCAATGCTGAAAGATAAAAACTAACTATCAAACTAACAATCATATACAAAACTATAGTTTTTCTCAACGAAAGATTTCTTATTTTGTCCATTTATATCCCATCCCCCATATCGTTTCAATATATTCATGCTCCGTATATTGATTGATTTTTTTACGAATTCTACGAATTAACTCTGTCACCACTCGGCTATCTCCTTCTGCATCGTATCCACTAATCTTTTCATAAATACGTTCCTTATCAAACACCATTTCAGGGTTCATGGATAAAAGTTCTATAATCTCATATTCTAATTTAGTAAGCCCTAAAGCATTTCCTTTAATATGTACGCATTTACTGGCATAGTCAATTACTAATTCCCCATAAAACCGTTGTTCTGTTTTTCTATGTAAACGTTCCTCACGTTTCAAATGGGCAATAATTCTGGCATCTAATTCTTTCAAACTGAATGGTTTTAAAACATAATCATCGCCACCAGACAACAATCCCATTACTCGATCCTGTTCTTCTACTTTTGCAGTCAAAAAAATAATCGGACAGGAAACCATATCTCTGATTCTTCTGCACACTTCAATTCCGTCCATTCCCGGCATATTTACATCCAATAAAATAATATCGGGATTTACACTTATCTTTTCCATTGCTTCTATGCCATTTTCTGCAATAATCACTGTATAATTCTTCAATGTAAAGTATTGATTCAACATTTTTAGCAATTCTCTATCATCATCAACCATTAAAATTTTATAGTTCATAAATTCCACCTCTGGCTATAATGCTATCTTTTCTTTATAGTATATCTTATAAAAAACAACAAATAAACAACAATTCCTAAAAGGCAACAGCCTTTCTAAACTGCCGCCTTTTCTCCTTCATTTTATTTCCATTATTGATAAACCATCTCTGTATCCACAATCTCCCTTGCACACGATTACATATTGTTCATTCTCGCTACCCATTCCATCTGATTTTCTGCCTTTAACTGTTCCGTGATCCCCTGTGCCTGTTTCATCTGCTCTACAATTCTTTCAAACCTTAAATACTTATAGTCGTCTGTATCCAAACAAACAAGCCGAAGTCGCACAACAACTTGAAAATCTTATCAACGGAACAACAGTCCCAGATACTATTATAAAAAAGGAAAAAGAGCTCCTTCGAGCTCTTTTGATTCAGTTCTGTAAACTTGAAGTTATAGTGCAATCTTTTTCCATTTTCTAATCTTGGTTCTAAAGGTTCCGAACGGAGCAACTGTATTAACATGTATGAATTTGTATACTTCCCAGACAGCTGTTTTAGTTGCTTCGTCAGCCCATTTTCTCATATGTGGTTTAAATAATTCTTCATCACTCAGAGAATCAATCATTGCATAAATAGAGTTGATATTCTCATTCAATCTGTCTTTCAATTCTTGCAGTGACAGCTGAGCATATGTATCTGTAAACCATTGATATAATTCGCCAAGCTGATTCCACTTAAAATTATCCGAAGGAGTATTGACAGGAATACCCTTTCTTTCGTCTGATTCCCATTTAATAACAAGAGTTGTCCAGCCAACCTGATAAGCAAGATTTTCTGCCGGAGTTCGATCGACCTCATCAATTCTCTTATCTTTTAAATGCTCCGGAATATCATTAAATTCTGAAATATACTTTGCAAAGCTTTTATTTATCTCGTTTTTAAGCTCGTCTTTATTCTCATATGTTCTCAATAGTCTATCTCCTCAGCTTCCGATTTGCCAGTTTCAAAAAAAGGATTTTTCAAATTAGTCTTTGCAAATAACCCTTGAACCTTCACCATCAATTACAATTCCCTGACGGTTGTTAATTGGGCATAGATTCAAATCCGAAAACTCAGTCATTATTTTCTTGGTAACTTTCTTAAATGGTGATGTAAGATAATGCGGAAGAACATAGAAATCAATCAAATCAAGCCCTGCATCATCTTCTTGTGAGTAGTCCTCCGGCTTTTTATCCATTTGCTGGATATATTGGATGCTTGGAGCGCATATAATTGCACCTGCCGACTCGCCGATCATCAATTTTCCATTTGCCAATTCCTTTTTCAGCAGCCCATCAGTTCCCGTTTTACGGAGCCGGTCCATAAGAAAAAAAGAATTTCCGCCGGTAAAATATATCACATCTGCATCTTCAAAAACAGACTGTATCGTTGAATAAGCCTCCGTTGAAATATCAATTTCAGTTACGATTGCTCCCAACTTTTTGAATAATTTTCGAGCCGAGCCGACATAACCGGTGTAGCCTTCACGCAGCGAAGCTGTTGGAATAAATGCGACTTTCTTATTTTCAATTTCTTCCTTTATCAGACTTCCTACACTTGAAAAATGCGAACATAAAAATAGTTTCATCAATATTCTCCTTTATAAATTCCGATTTGCACTTCAAATCGTTTTCTTTATTCTATCATAGCATCCATTATTCCGCCATCAGTCTTTCGAACCAGGTATCCATGACAATGATAAACTGGCCTGCTCCTGGCAATTCTTGTAGCATTTCGTCAAGAGTTTTCTGTTTCACATATTTCTGCACATACACCCAACAGGCAATGCTACTGGCTTCTGATACAATGTCAGCTATGGTTTTGCGCATAAGCTCTTCAAATTCAGTAATTTCTTCTTTTGGGACAACATCATACAGTGTTGGTGCCTGATGACTTAATTTTACGCCATTTTCATTTGCATCTTTAAGCAGATTCTTAACTTTTTCTCTTGAATCCTCCGGTACTTTTATGTACTCCCACATAAATGCTACCACATCGGACGGTGTGTCTTTTTTAAGTGGTGGTAACTGAATATAATCATTGTTTTCGCTCATTTTCATATCCTCCTCACGATATAATAAAATCAATAATGCGTTCTCTTGTCATGTCCAGTACAGTATCTACGAACACTCCTGCAAAAAGGATCAGATACAGAATTACACTCAGCGAAAACAGAAATGCAACCTGTACCCAGTCATGGTAACAGTATGCAGTCGCTATAATCAACAAAGTGAATATAAACCCAAGGATCCCTCTGACAACCGCATAAGTCTGTACTGTCATCTTTACTGCCAGTCCGATCACAAAAAGGATCAGCCATACCGGCAGTAATAATATTTTCCCAGCAAGTTTTAAAATAAACATGTGCACCTCCTATCTTACCAGTCCTGGCATATCATGGTTCACCTCTGCCTGATAATACCCGTTCATCGTAGACGGTGCATTAAACAGGGATGCTAATAAATATTTCTTGATGTTCTTCACTTTGGTGGTGTTACCACGCATACAGTGTAAGACATACTCGATATGTGAATAGGTCAGCATCAGAAATTTTTTCTTCACCAGTGATGCCGGATACCAGTTGCTGGCAATCAATATCTTGTCATTTTTACACATCACAGTTTCTACGATCAGGTTCACGATTTCATCTACCTGTCGCATATCGTCATGATGGGTTACTTCCAGTGATTCATAATCAATGGTCTCTTTGACAAGGTTTTCATAAGCCTGATAATCCTCAGAGCGGTTATCGCTATCAAATCTTTTCTCATCCACAGATATGATAGGATTAGATTTATTATCATTCATTTCAGTATCACTAAGATTAGTATTATTAGGGTTTGAAATGTAAACTTCTTGAAGTTTGTTTTCGGGACTTCTAGAAGTTTGATTTTGGGACTTCATGAAGTTTAAATTGTAAACTTCTGCAGGCTCTTCATTTTTCACAGAAGTTTGTTTTTTAAACTTCTCTAATTCCTCTCCAAATTTTTTCTCATCTGTTTTCTCAGGCATAAAGGTTTTTACGTAGATAACATTCACCTTTCCAAATCCCTGCCTGCGTTTCTCAATCAGACCAATTCCTGTTTCGTCATCCAGCTCTCTCATGGATTTGATGGCTTTATTTCTGCCACAGTTCAGTAATTCCATGATATCTTCGATGGAAAAGTAGATATATGCTCTGTTTTTGTCGTCAAACCACTGATTTTTGATGGAAAGAGACATTCGATCCAACATCAGTCCATATAAAATTTTAGCATCGCTTGATAAATCTTTAAAATAGCTGTCTGTAAATAATGCTTTTGGTATGCGGTAGAAGCTGAACTGATCAGCTTCGGTACCGTAAAAATAATTAAATGTCATTTTTTTCTCCATAATTTCCTCCTTTCATTTTCTGCTAAGAAGTCCTCTTTTTAAACTTCTTTGACATTGTTTTCTTAGCTTTTTCTCTCCTTAACAGGACTGTTCCTGCATCCACTTTTCTAATAATGATTCAATCACCTGCTCCATATCTTTGGCTGTATAATCATCCGGAAAATACTTTGTCAGTTTCTTTTCTGAGAAAGTAAGAGACCGGGATACTTTCTTTGCCATCACACAGTTATTGAAAATCGATAACATCTGAATCTGATTGATTGGTCCATCATTCAGCTGATTTCTGAGTGCTGCAATCTGTTTTGGTTTGATGAATCCGGTGTCGCTGATATATTCGTAGATCCATCCCTGTACTTCCTTATCGATGTAGGAGATATTGACAGCAACCGTAAACTGAAGCTTCTTGTTATCTACCAGATCAAGAAGTTCCGGAATAAGTTCTGTTAATCGTACAAATCTTTGAACCTGAGCTCTACTTTCCCCAACTTGCTTGCTCAAGACTTCATCAGATCTCAACTTCGTCTCATTTTGAGACAAAGTTAAATCTGTTCTAACTCCCTGTCTTTTCATTGCCTCTAGTTTCATCTTATAAGCAAATGCTTTCTCACTCGGCAACAATTCCTCTCGCTGAATGTTAGCATCCACCATAGCCACAATGGCATCATCATCCGATAATTCTCTTACGATTGCCGGAATAGTTGTAAGTCCTGCAAGCTGTGCTGCATGCATTCTTCTGTGACCGGATACCATTTCATATTCTTCATTATCATCCATTCGAAGCAGTACCGGTGTCAGTACTCCATTGATCCTTACACTTTCAACCAGATCCTGCATCTTTTCATCATCCAGCACCTTGAACGGATGATTTTTAAACGGATGGATCTTACTGATCTCTATCTCCATTGCAGATTCTTCATTTACCACACCAAGCAGTTCATCAATGCTTGCCAGTTTAATCTTTTCGCCACTTCTATTTTTCATTTTTCAAAACCTCCTGTGTTAAGTTCTTATATGCTTCGGCAACTTTTCCTTTCGGGCAGTGCATGTAGATGCTTTTTCCCTCTGCACTGGTCTCAGCTGCTTTTACAGACATCGGAATCACATTTTCAAATACTTCTATCTGGCTTCCGTATGTTGTATGTACTCTCGATGCAATGTCCCTTGCGTAATTGGTTCTGAAATCAACCATAGTCAACAGAATGCCCTCAATCGCCAGTTTCCGGTTCAGCCTTTTCTTTACTGTAAGAATGGTCTTGATCAGCTGCTGAAGTCCTTTCACCGGCAGATATGCGGCCTGTACAGGTATCAGCACGGAATCGGAAGAGACCAGTGCATTGATTGTCATCATACCAAGACTTGGCATACAGTCGATCAGGATATAATCGTATCGGCCTCTTATCGCATCGATATATTCCTTCATGATCATTTCTCTGCTCATAACATTTCCCATCGTTACTTCCAGGGCAGAAAGCTCAATATTTGCCGGAAGTAGATCTACATTTTCCTGGTGATGTAAGATACCATCTTCCAGAGAGATTTCTTCTTCGTTAATGACATCCATCATAATCGTTGCCAGTGTGATGCGAAGATCATCCGGTTCCTCATATCCAAGACTTGCGGTTAAACTTCCCTGTGGATCCGCGTCGATCAGCAACACTTTCTTACCTTCTCTTGCCAGTCCAATGCCTACATTTACGGTTGTGGTGGTCTTTCCGACGCCACCTTTCTGGTTTACTACGGATATAACTTTACTCATGATTTCTTCCTCCTTTAACTTTCCCATGATTCTTTTTTCCATAATTTCAACAGTGCCAGTATTTCCCGTTTCATCATCGCCGGTGTATAGGAATTTGGAAAATACTTGTGTAACTGCTCGTTTGTGAATGCCACTCTTGTGATCTCACCCTTTTTCACTTCACACATGATTTCTTCCATCTTTTCCAGTGACAACTGTTTTTCTTTACTCAGTTGCCGGATCCTCTGTGCCTGTGAGAGTGATGGGATCGCCTGTGCATACTCCATTGCTACAAGCAATTCCTTTTGCTCTTTTTCACTTAATGCTGCTATCTCTACAGCCGGACAAAAAGAAATGATCTCATCATCCAGTTTCTGCAACATTTCCGGTATCAGTTTTGTCAGTGAGATATAACGCTGCACTTGTTTTGGGCTATCACCACAATCCTCACTGATAATATCTATCGAACGTTTTCTTGTTTTTTTGTGGTCAACTTGGCTCTTTTTTCGACCACTTTTTCTTTTCAATACGTCATTCTTTAATTTGTAAGCAAAAGCCTTTTCACTGTAGCTGATCCGTTCTCTATGAAGATTCGAATCCACCATGCTTAAGATGGAATCATCTTCACTTAATACCCGGATGATCACCGGTACTTTACGGTATCCAAGTTTCTCTGCAGCATGTTTTCTTCTGTGACCGGATATGATTTCATAGTAGCCATCCGGTACCGGTCTGACGATCAGCGGATTTAATATTCCATACTTCTCAATGCTTTCCTGCAGAAGAAACATTTCCTTATCATCTTTCACCTGAAACGGATGCTCTTTGAACGATCGAAGACGCTCAATCTCAATTTCTATGATTCTTTCTTCGTTTTCTTCTGATTGTCTGTTTGGTTTAGTCATCTTGACTCCTTTCCTCCGGGATTCAGGAAATAAAAAATGCCTGCCTGGAACTTTTATAGATAGTAAAGTTCCAAACAGACATTGCTGTTTGACCATTAGCTGTAGCTAATAGAATTGAATACTGTTTCAGCTAATTCATGTTTGCAGGTTTGGGAGAGATTGTTTCTTTTCCCGCCTTTTCTCTGATTTACATCCCCGAATAAGGGGTGACAACAGAGCGGAACCCAAATGTTAGCTGGACTTTCTAAAACCCATGTTTGCAAACCGGTAATTTTGATTAGCTGTCAGCTAACAAAAATCGGATTGCGTTAGCTGGAAATTGATCATTTTGAATGGAATTTTGTGTCACGAACGTGATTTGAAAATAACAAAAGCGTTCGTTGTCAGCTAATCCAGCTAACATTTTCGAACGCTTTGAAGCCCGTCGCCAAGAGGATTTGAACCTCCGACCCCTCGCTTAGGAGGCGAGTGCTCTATCCAGCTGAGCTATGACGACACATGCCGCAACCCCTTGATTTTACTGGGTTTCTGGGATTTTTCCCTTCGGCCATATATAAGATTATCAACTCTTTTTCGAGTTGTCAATCTACAGATTTTTTTGATTCGGTAACATTAGAACATTTCCCCATTTGGGGAATGCTTTGTTGTCACCATTAGCATTTTTCAGAATAGATTCGAACTGAAAGTTGTTTTTCATTTTTTCCCTTTGGGGAATGCCTCGGCTTTCTCTTAGGAGGCGCTTATTTTATCAGTTAAACTAACAAGACTTATTGCCAGAATGTTATTATAACACTCTGGCATATAAAAATCTACATTTCTTTCTAAACAGATCTTATTGCAAATAAATTACCTGCCGAATTGCCCACAAACAACTAAAAATTAATCCGCCCTTGCATCCAGATTTTTCCTTTGAACCGGCGTCCGGCTTTCGGCTCTCCAAATACTCGGTGAACCGGCACGCAGACATCGAATTTTAGGTCATTTACTTCCAGATTCATCACATAGAGTTCCTCTTTCGTGTAAATGTTTTCCACAATCCGCACACCTGTTATCACACCCAGGATGGAATACCGGTCACACTCTACACTGTAAGGCATGATGTATGTATCTACAATACTGAATACATCTTCTTTAATCAGCCTTCTTGATACTTTTGTGTAAATGTCTATATCATCCAACGCCAGATTCTCGATTGCTTCCGCATCTCCGGCTCTTGCAGCACTGACAAGCATCATCCGGTTATGCACATCTTCCGACTGCTGCTGTTTCTGTGATTCGTCCTTCATTACCGGCAGGAGAATCTTTCCCTCATTGCACAGCCCGGATAATGTAATAGAGTCATAACCTCCCGGCTCCTGCGGATGCCATTTCTTTTTCAGATATTCCATATAATTCTGAATCCGGAACATTAATGTAACACCTATTTTCACATCTTCACAGATGCCGATGTAGGACTGTTGATCCTTTGTTCTTTCCACCGTTACATCTGCATATGTTGTAATTCCGGTTCCGTAAAAATAAGGATATATATATTCTCTTTCAAATATTCCATTACTGTCCTGAAATCCACCCGCTGCAATTCCAATATTTTTTGCAAATTCTTTTTTATACTCGCACCGGTCATATTTATCTGCAGTTACAGACATTACAGCACGTTCATTATTCTCCTGCTCCAGCCCCTGCAATAAACGATCCAGTTCTTGTTTTGACTTTACACTTTCCATTCCAATTGCAGTTAAATATTGATGCATTTTACTTCCTCATTAATTATCCCCGGAGTCATTCGCTGTGGACTTATTTATCCACAATTTACACATTTATTCCGGTATTATTTTGGTCTGATCTCGCTCTTACCACCCATATACGGTCTGAGAACTTCCGGAATCTTGACAGATCCGTCAGCCTGTAAATTGTTCTCCAAGAACGCGATTAACATTCTCGGTGGAGCAACAACTGTATTATTTAATGTATGAGCGAAATATTTGCTTCCATCTGCTCCTTTAACACGGATACCAAGTCTTCTTGCCTGAGCATCTCCAAGGTTTGAACAACTACCTACTTCAAAATATTTTTTCTGTCTTGGAGACCATGCTTCAACATCACATGATTTTACTTTCAGGTCTGCAAGGTCACCAGAGCAACATTCCAGTGTACGTACCGGGATGTCCATAGAGCGGAACAGATCTACTGTATTTTTCCATAACTTATCATACCACTGTTTGCTTTCTTCCGGTTTACATACAACAATCATTTCCTGCTTCTCAAACTGGTGAATACGATATACACCTCTTTCTTCGATACCGTGTGCACCTTTTTCTTTACGGAAGCATGGAGAGTAACTTGTCAGTGTCTTTGGCAGTTCTTCTTCTTTAGTCATTGTATCAATAAATTTACCGATCATAGAGTGTTCACTTGTTCCGATCAGGTAAAGATCCTCTCCTTCGATCTTATACATCATGGAATCCATCTCTGCAAAACTCATAACACCTGTTACAACGTTACTTCTGATCATAAACGGCGGGATACAGTAAGTAAATCCGCGGTCGATCATGAAATCACGTGCATAGGATATTACTGCGGAATGAAGTCTTGCAATATCTCCCATCAGGTAGTAGAAACCGTTTCCTGCTACTTTTCCTGCTGCTTCAAGATCAATACCATCAAAACTTTCCATAATATCTGTGTGATACGGGATTTCATAATCTGGAACAACCGGCTCACCAAATTTCTCAATCTCTACATTCTCGCTGTCATCTTTTCCAATCGGAACAGACGGATCGATGATGTTCGGGATGACCATCATGATCTTCTTAATTTCAGCTTCTACATCTTTTTCTTCAGCTGACAGGCTTTCTACACGATCTGCATTTGCCTGTACTTTTTTCTTCAGTTCTTCTGCTTCTTCTTTCTTACCATGTGCCATACATGCACCGATTTCTTTGGAAATTTTATTTCTCTCTGCACGAAGAGCTTCTACTTCCTGTTTGATATCTCTGTTTTTCTGATCCAGCTCGATTACTTTGTCCACTAATGGAAGTTTTTCATCCTGGAATTTATTCTTAATATTCTGCTTCACCACATCTGGGTTCATTCTTAAAAATTTAATGTCTAACATATTGTATCCTCCTCATTTTGTAATTAATATAGGGTTATTATTATCCTTTAGTTTTATAATTACCTTATATAATAGTTTTACATTTACTGCTATTTTTCTACAGTTTCCGGTGTATATTCCTGGAAAATCGCTTTATCCAGTGCTTCTGCCTCTTCCTCAGCAAGTTCAACAAAGCTCTCACCTTTAACAATTTCTTTTACATAAGTGTAACAGCCTTCTCTACTATGCATTGCATTCAGGATAAATCCATTATTACGATTATCCAACAGTGCAAGTACGAAACTAAGTTTACCTCCCATTTCGTTAAATGCATCGTATTTCACAACACCGATCTTCTGGTAATTTCTATCCATCTTTCGGTTCAGTTCACGAATGTCAAGACGGTTCTGTTTTACAACTTTTACTACGGATTCAAGATCTGTATAGCGTTCTTTCATGCTCTCTTCAAGAGTTTTACCGTCTTTTCCTTTCATAAACGTCTGATAGCTGCTTTTTAGCCTATTGTAGTTCATTGTAACATTTACAGTAAGGATAAACAACACAATAATCAAAATCAACATTAAGATAATAATGATTCCCGGATCAATCCCTATTGTACTTAAGATTTTGCTTTCCATAAGTTCTTATTCTTCCTTTCCTATTGTCATAATCATTTCGAACATACGTTCTAGTTCTTTTTCTGAATAATACTCTATTTCTATTTTACCTTTTCCATTGCTTTTTGATGCAATACTGACCTTCGTTCCCATAACTTCTTTCATACGGTTTTCCAGATCTTTATAAACAAATTCATTCTCTACTGCTTTCTTTTCTTTTGGTTTTTTTGGATTCTTAATCTCCTTAACCAGCTTTTCTGTTTCACGTACACTTAATTTTTCATCGAAAATACGATTTGCAAGCTCATACTGTAATTTCTTATCGTCAATTGCCAGCAGCGCTCTTGCATGTCCTGTAGAAATCATCTCATCAATAATCATCTGCTGTACTTTATCATCCAGTTTCAACAAGCGCATAGAGTTTGTTACAGCGGTACGACTTTTTGAAACTCGATCTGCGACTTCATCCTGTTTCAATTGAAATTCTTCAAGAAGTTTTTTAAATGCCATAGCTTCTTCGATTGGGTTCAGATTTTCTCTCTGAATATTTTCAATCAAACGAATTTCCACAATTTCCTGTTCACTGTATTCTTTTACTATTACAGGTACCTCTTTGATACCGGCCAACTTTGCTGCACGCCATCTTCTTTCGCCTGCAATAATCTCATAATAATCTTTAATTTTTCTGACAAGCAACGGCTGCAAAACCCCATGAAGTTTAATAGAATCAGCAAGCTCAAGTAATGCATCTTCCTCGAACTTCTTTCTAGGCTGCTCTCGGTTTGGTTCGATCATGCTGATTTTCATCATCTGAACGCCGTCTTTCATTTCTTCTTTTTTCTCTTCAGCTTTTTGTACTGTCTCTGTATTTTTCTTAGCCGGTTTATTATCCGGTATCAAACTATCAAGACCTTTTCCAAGACCTTTTTTCTTAACCGCCATCTCTCATTCGCCTCCTGCATTATTTTCCGTATTATTCTTTTTCCATCACCTCATCCGCCAGGCGCATATAACTGTCTGCACCTGCAGATTTTGGATCATATTTGTTAATCGGCATACCATAACTCGGTGCTTCTGCCAATCGAATATTGCGAGGAATAATTGTTTTATATATTGTCTGATCTAAATTATCTTTTACATTTTCAACGACTTGCAACGAAAGATTAGTTCTTGCATCATACATTGTAAACACAACACCTTCTATTGTCAGTTGCGGGTTCAGACGATCACGAACCAACTCGACTGTATGAATCAGCTGGCTTAACCCTTCCAGCGCGTAATATTCACACTGAATAGGAACTAATACAGAATCTGCTGTAGTCATTGCATTAATTGTCAGCATACTCAAAGATGGTGGACAGTCAATTACTATATAATCATAGTCTTCTTTAATATTTGCAATCGCATTTCTTATAATATACTCTTTTTCATCTACATCAAGAAGCTCAATTTCCGCTCCGGACAGATCAATACTTGTTGGTATTATATCCAGATTTTCCAGAACATCCCTCACAATTACTTCATTAATTGATGATTCTCCTATAATCAAATCATACACTGTGTTTTCAACATTATTTTTATCAACACCTAATCCACTTGTCATATTTCCCTGCGGATCCATATCCACCGCCAGAACTTTCTGTCCTTTTTCCGCAAGGCATGCCGATAAGTTGATAGCTGTAGTTGTTTTTCCCACTCCACCTTTTTGGTTGGCAATAGCTATAACTCTTCCCATTTTTATCACCTTTCTATTTTGAGCTTCTTCTAGTATAGCATTTTTTATTTTACTTTTCTATAAATGTTTCACGTGAAACATAATTTTTCACTTTTTTATAAATGTTTCACGTGGAACATTTATATTTTTGTCTATTTATAATCTTAATGAATATTATCTGCTTACTATAATAATTAGACTGTCTTTAGAATATAACGTTTAAGACTGATCTTTTTGACGGCACAAAGCATAGAATAATTTACAAGCAACTTTTGATTCCGGTATCATATTATATCATTAATTTTTATTCGTATCTTTAATATTATCTTAATTTTGTCTTATACTGTTGTAATTATTTTAAACATATCAATTTATTTATAAGCAAGTAAAGAAAATTAACGTCCTGATTTTATGATGATTTATTTATAATTACATATAATTTACAATTACATATTCTTTCTTCAAATTATAAAATTCATCGTCCCATATTGTATATGTTTCACGTGAAACATATTACTTATAATATTAGAATAATTTATGACTAACCAAAATAATTTTCTAACTGTCAACGTTATATTATTCTTGCAGCAATATTTATGAAATAATGTTTTCTTTCATTCTTTAAATTCTTGCAACAAATGTTTCACAACAACTATTCATTTATATATTACGATATTTTCCAAAAAGCATCTGTATCACTATGTTTCACGTGAAACATTTACTTTAATTTTAGCATGTGGTATTATTTATATTGTAGTATCAAACGTTTTCACTGATTCCATTAATCAGAAGATCAACATTTGATGTGACAATATATAAGCAAAAGGAGTAATACTCATGAGTTGGAAAAAGAAAGCTATTACTATATCTGCATTATCTGCATTGACAACATTTACTATACATTTGGCTAATAAAATAATTGATATTTCCGCGACTTCTGAAAATCACGAGCAAAACACAGCCGGTTCTTACTTTGATTGGAAATTTGGAAATATATATTATGAGAAATATGGCGAAGGTGAGCCTGTTCTTCTGATTCATGATTTTTCTGTCGGAAGTTCATCTTATGAATGGCACAGAATCATTGATAAACTGGCAAAAAGCCATCTTGTTTATACAATTGATCTGCTTGGATGCGGAAGATCCGAGAAACCATCCATCACTTATACTAATTATTTATATGTGCAATTAATCACAGACTTCATTAATCAAGTTATTGATTCACCTTGTGATGTCATAGCAACCGGTATTTCTGGATCATTCGTAATTGCAGCCGTACAGAACAACAAAAATCTTATAAATCGCATTATACTTGTAAATCCTGAAGATGTGAATAAATTAAATAAGATGCCATCAAAGAGAAGTAAATCTCTGACATGGTTTCTAAATATGCCTGTATTCGGCACTTATTTCTATAACATATTAGTAAAAAGGAGACTTATTACAGATAAATTCAAGAACGAATATTTCTATGATCATTACAAATTAAAAGAGGAATATATTAACAACTACTACGAAACAGCTCATCTGGACCACTCTTCATCCAAATATTTGCTATCCAGTCTGCTTGGCCATTATACAACTGTTAATGTCTATCATTGTATGAAATCGTTAACAAATAGTATTTTCATTATATCTGGAGATGAAGATTCCCGAAATGCTGATATTGCGTGCAAATATGAAAGTATTCTTCCATCTATCGAGATTATGAAAATAGAAGATACCAAACATCTTCCTCAATTAGAAAGACCTGATGCTTTCATTGAGCAATTAGCTGTAATACTTTCCTACGAAGATGAAACGACAATTTAGTATTATACAAGGTAAAGCAAAAAGATGAATGTGCCTGCCCCATGCGCTACGTACATTCATCTTTTTTATTATCCTATATTCTTTTTACACCAATGGCTCCTTCGATGGCAATCCTGCTTTTCTTGGATATTTCTTACCGGTATTCTTTACTTTCTTTATTTTCACAAAAGAACGACCGATATCTGTTCCCGGAAGTGCAAATTTTATAACATCACCCAGTGTACCTCCAAGTATACTTACTGCACGTTTCGATTGCTGTAATTCCTCTTCTATCTCACCGGACTTATAGGATATAAAATATCCCCCTACCTTTACATAAGGCAAGCAGTATTCAGATAAAGTAGCAAGATTTGCTACTGCTCTGGACACGCACAGATCATACTGTTCTCTATATATTTCCTGCTTTGCAAAATCTTCAGCTCTTCCATGAATTGTTTCAATATTCTCCAATTCTAATGCTCCAATAACGTCATTCAGAAATTTTATTCTTTTATTTAGTGAGTCCAATAATGTCACTTTAAGGTGTGGAAACACAATTTTTAATGGAATCCCCGGAAATCCTGCTCCTGTCCCTATATCAATTACATTTTTAACTTCTTCTTCATCCAATGCCTTGATCAGAGATACACTATCCACAAAATGCTTTTCTACTACATCGTCATATTCCGTAATTGCAGTGAGATTCATTACTTTATTACGTTCGATCAACATATCATAATAAGTAAGAAATTGCTCTGTTTGCATATCACTTAACTGTATCCCTATTTCTTCCATTTTTTTATTTAATATTTCTTTATGCATATATATTACCTTTACTCTCAACTCTCATATACAATGTTTGAGATATTATCCCAAACTTATGATACATATATTTTTCTTTGGATGTTATTAATGTTATATATATTATATAGCATTAAACACTCTTTTAAACAACAGCAATCATGCTACTTATATACCCCTCCAAGGTATACTAGCAGAACTGATATGTCTGCCGGAGATACTCCGGAAATTCTGGATGCCTGTCCGATTGATGCTGGTCTGTGTTCTTTCAGCTTCTGAATCGCCTCGATACGCAAACTGTTTACATTATCATAATCAATATCATCCGGTATTTTCTTACGTTCCAGCTTCTTAAACTGCTCTACCTGTCGCATCTGTCTTGTAATATATCCAGCATACTTAATGCAAATATTAACCTGCTCTGCAACTTCTTCTGCAAGATTTTTCGGAAAATCCGGTCTTGCATCATCAATCGGCTTTAACATATCATATGTCAGCTCCGGTCTTCGGATCAGTTCCGCAATTGTGGAACCAGAAGAAAGTGGTGTACTTCCACATTCTTTTAATAATGTCTGTACTTTCTCATTTGCGCCGACATTTGCATGTTCTACACGTTCTATTTCGTTTTTAATCAACTCTTCTTTTTTCAGTAAACGCTGATATCTTTCTTCATTGATCAGACCGACTTCATAACCTTTTTTTGTTAGCCTCTGATCTGCATTATCCTGACGAAGCAGTAATCTGTATTCTGCTCTCGATGTCATCATACGATATGGCTCATGACTTTCTTTTGTAACAATATCATCGATCAGCACACCAATATACGCCTCTGAACGGTCCAAAATCATTGGTTCTTTTCCTTGTAACATTCTCGCTGCATTAATACCTGCAACAATTCCCTGTGCCGCTGCTTCTTCATATCCTGAACTTCCATTAAACTGTCCGGCACTGAACAGCCCATGAATATTTTTGAATTCAAGAGACGGTTTTAACTGTCTTCCGTCAATACAATCATATTCAATTGCATATGCATTTCGAACAATTTTTGCATTTTCAAGTCCCGGAACTGATCTGTACATCGCATATTGCACATCTTCTGGCAACGAACTGGACATTCCACCTACATACATCTCATTTGTTCCAAGTCCTTCCGGCTCGATAAATACCTGATGACGATTTTTATCGGCAAATTTTACAACCTTATCTTCAATTGAAGGACAATATCTTGGTCCTGTTCCCTCTATCATTCCCGAATATAGTGGTGAACGATCGAGATTTTCACGAATGATCCGATGAGTCTCTTCATTTGTATAAGTCAGCCAGCAAGATGCCTGATCAATCTGCACATCGTTTGGATTTGTTGTAAATGAAAACGGAACAATTCTCTCATCACCAAACTGCTCTTCCATTTTACTGAAATCAATGGAATTCTTGTCAATTCTCGCCGGTGTTCCCGTTTTAAAACGATACATCTTAATTCCAAGCTCTTTCAGACAATCCGTAAGATAATTTGCTGACTGTAATCCATTTGGTCCTGTACTCATGCTCACATCACCGTAAACACAGCGTGATTTCAAATAAGTTCCTGTACATAAAATAACAGCTTTGCACCGGTAAATCATCCCAGAATACAACTGAACTCCTGTCACTTCATCATTTTCAGTAAGAATATTCACAATCTCGGCCTGCTTAATCTCCAGATTCTCCTGATTTTCCAGAACCTGGCGCATCGTTTTGCTGTATTCATTCTTATCAGCCTGTGCACGCAGTGAATGTACTGCAGGTCCTTTGGATTTGTTTAGCATTTTGGACTGGATAAATGTCTGGTCAATGACTTTCCCCATCTCTCCACCGAGTGCATCCACTTCTTTTACAAGATGTCCCTTAGAACTTCCTCCAATATTCGGATTGCACGGCATAAGTGCAATACTGTCTACGCTGACAGTAAATACAATTGTACGAAAACCAAGTCGTGCACACGCCAGAGCCGCCTCACACCCTGCATGACCGGCCCCGATCACTGCTACATCATATTGATCTTTATTTTCCCATACAGAATTTGCTGAATATTTCATTTACAAGATCCTCTCCTATTGTCTCGCCTGTGATACTGCCGAGTGATTCATATGCATCTAACAAATCAATGGAATAAAAATCTTCCGGCATTCCCATTTCAATACTTTCATTTACCTTCTGAAGTGATCTGTACGCTTCCTGAAGTGCTGTTTTCTGACGAACATTTGTAATATAAATCTCGTCATTAAATGTCAGTTTTCCATCATAGAACATGTCTTTTAAAATCTGCTCAAACTCCGCAATTCCACTCTTCTCTTTCGCAGAAACTTCAATGATTGGGTTATGATTTTCTGTCTCACTCGAATTTACAGGCTGTAATTCATTCACTTTATTTTCAATTACTTTTTTCGTAACTATCATATCTAAATCTGACTTATTTAGCAAGATAATTGCCTTTTTTCCCTGTATCATCTTCAGAATCTCGATATCATTTTCATCAAGTTCAGATGACGCGTCAATTACAAATAAAATCAGATCCGCATCTTTTGCATAATTGATTGCTTTATCTACACCAATCTTCTCAACAATGTCTTCTGTATCACGGATTCCTGCAGTATCCATGATATTCAGAGAAATTCCCTGCAAATTGATATGTTCTTCCAGTACATCTCTTGTTGTACCGGCAATATCCGTTACAATTGCTCTGTCTTCCCCAAGAAATGCATTCATAAGCGATGATTTTCCGGCATTCGGTTTTCCCAAAATTACAGTATTCACACCCTCTTTCAGAATTCTTCCATCATCACATGTGTCCAACAGATGTCTGATATCACCGAGCAGTTCGTCCACTGTTATTTTCAACTTATCTCCGTATCCATCCACACTGATATGTTCCGGATCGTCTAACGCTGTTTCAATAAATGCAGTATGATAAATAATTTTCTGTCTGATATTTGAAATCTTCTCTTTTACATTTCCTTTCAACTGGCTAACAGAGCTTTTCAATGCATATTCATTCTGAGCAGTAATCAGATCTCCTACTGCCTCTGCCTGGGAAAGATCCATTTTTCCATTTAAAAATGCTCTTTTTGTAAATTCACCTGGTTCCGCCGGTCTTGCTCCATATTTGATCACTGTCTCTAGCACTTTTTTCACCACATACACACCGCCATGGCAGTTGATTTCCACAGTATCTTCTCCTGTATAAGTATGTGGACCACGCATCAGCATTACAAGGACTTCATCGATCACCTCGTCACCATCGCATATATAGCCATAATGAATGGTATGTGACATCTGCTCACTAAGCTTTTTATTCTTTTTTCCACGATAAATACGATCTGCAATTTCAACAGAATCTTCTCCTGTCATTCGTACAATACCGATTCCGGAATTACTCATAGCCGTTGAAATAGCAGCAATAGTGGTCTGCTCATTATAATTCATCGAATTCCTCCTAATAACATAAAATTGCATTTTTCGTTATATAAAAAATAGAGGTCATCAAAACCCCTATTTTTTCTTTCTTTATCTTCTTACCAATGTTACTACAACTCTTCTGTACGGTTCTTCACCTTCGCTATGTGTAGATACAGCAGAATCAGACTGAAGAGCAGAATGAATAATTCTTCTTTCATAAGGATTCATTGGCTCAAGAGAAACAGATCTTCTTGTTCTCTTTACTTTGCTTGCAATGTTCTTTGCAAGATTTTCTAATGTCTGTTTTCTTCTTCTTCTGTAATCTTCTGTATCGAGTTTTACTCTGACATAACCATCCTGCATTTTGTTTGCAACTCTGTTTGTAAGATACTGCAGGGAATCCAGTGTCTGTCCACGTTTTCCAATCAGAATACCCATATTCTTTCCGTCCATCGTGATGCTCAGAGCACCTTCTTCATCAATCTCTGCTTTCACTTCAACATCGTTCATATCCATTGCAGCGAGTACATTTTTTACAAATTTCACACATGCTTCTTTTGTCGCATCTTCAACAGGAGCAAGTTCAACTTCTCTCTTCGGAACTTCTTTTTTCACGAATTCCTTCTTTGGAGCCTCTTTTTTGAAATTATCTTTTTTCACATGCTCTTTTTTGTGGAATTCTTTTTTATGAAACTCTTTTTTCTCTTCTTTAAATTCTTTTACTTCTTTTTTAACAGGCTTTTCTTCTACTTCTTCAACAACCGGTTCCTCTACAGGTTCCTCTTGTTTTCTGCGCGCCTTTATTACTGCCTGCTTCATGCCGATTCCAAGAAATCCGGCACTTCCTTTCTCAATTACTTCGTAATCTAAATGATCACTTGTCACACCAAGCTGGATCAATGCTTCTGTAATCGCATCATCCAATGTTTTAGCTGATACAGTAATGTAACCGTCCATAATAGCGCCCCCTATTTGTCCTCATTGAATTTTCTAACCATATTGGCTTTCGCTGCAAGACTTCCTTCTTTTGCATTCGCTGCATTCTTTCTTGCTTTTTCAAGCTTTTTCTCTTTTTCAGCATCAGAAACACCCAGACTTGATTTCTCAGAAATGTTTTTCGTATTCATCTGAGCCATTGCATTGATCTTCTCTGCTTTCTCGCTTCTCTTTGCACGTTTCTTTTCTGCTTTTTCTTTATTCTTTTCTACCAGATCTTCAACAGACATCTTCTGCAGGTGTTTGTTGATAAATACCTGCTGTACACAACGTACTAACGCACTGATGATCCAGTAAATACCGATACCAGTCGGCAATGTAAATACCATGAATACAGAGAACAGAGGCATTGTCATATTCATTGTCTTCATAGTTCCTGCCATCGGATTATCTTTATCCATCTGCTGCTGTCCGGAAATTGCCTGGGACAGTTTCATACTTACATACTGTGTTCCGGCTGAAAGAAGCGGAAGCACGATTGCCGTGATCATGATCACAATTGCCGGCATTCCGTATGCTCCACTGTTCTTCAGCATAGCAGCCGGAGATACGGTAAGATCCGGTATTGTGATAAATCTGTTTACTGCAGCCGGAGCTCCTTTGATTGCCGGTACATACTGCTGAATATTATAAATAACCGGATATAATGCAAACAGGAACGGCATCTGGATTAACAGCGGAAGGCATCCTCCCATCATGGAAGTTCCATATTTGTCATATACCTGCTGGATTTCTTCCTGCTGCTTCATCATAGAAGCCTGATCTTTTTTGTTTTTATACTTTTTCTGAATTTTCTGTACTTCCGGGTTGATCACAGCCATCATTTTAGATGATCTCTGCTGATTGATCGTCAATGGAAGCATACAAGTATATACCAGAATCGTATAGATGATAATTGATAATCCTACAAGCCCATTATCTGAGGGCAGAGCCTTATCTAAGAAGTCATAGATAAAACTCATTACTTTACCTAATAGCCAGCATAACTGTCCTACGAGCGGCCAGTTTGCTGCAGTCAGTAAACTTACAGTCATTCGTTCTTCCTCCATCGTAACTACATTTTTTATGGAACTGGATCAACGCCTCCCTTTGAAAATGGATTGCATCTCAATATTCTCCATAACGCAAGTCTTCCGCCTTTCCATGCTCCGTATTTTTCAATTGCTTCTTTTGCATAACAGGAGCAGGTCGGATAATATTTACAGGTCGATGATCCTTTGAGGTTCGATAAATATTTCTGATAGAATCTGATATATGCCAACAGAATTCTTTTCATAACACGCTACCTCATATATATAATTCATGAAGAGTTCCAAGATGGATCAATGCGCTCTCTATTTCTCGATATGTTTTTCCTTTCGCACCGGCTCTGGCAATTACAACCAGATCCCATCCACACTTGAAGTGCTCTTCTTGTAGTCGATAACTCTCTCTAATTAATCTCGTTATTCTATGACGTACTATACTATTTCCAACTTTTTTACTTACAGATATTCCCAATCTGTTTACATCTGAATGATTCTCTCGAATATACATGACCAGATATTTGTTTGCACAGGATTTTCCTTCCTTATATACTAAACGGAAATCCCTGTTTTTTTTTAATGATTCGGAATATTTCATTTTCATTTTCTCCTAATTTTGAGAGAAGAAAAGGCCACATATATGCGGCCTACGCTGATAATTTCTTTCTTCCTTTTGCTCTTCTTGCTGCAAGAACTTTTCTTCCGCCTGCAGTGCTCATTCTTGATCTGAAACCATGAACTTTAGCTCTTTGTCTCTTTTTTGGCTGGAATGTCATTTTCATTGATATCCACCTCCTTATATTTTTAAGGGTTATCCCTCAGTTTTCTATAGACATCATTTTTTATTATATTCATAAAATTCCTTTACGTCAAGCAAAACCTGCGAGTTTATAGACTTTTTCTTTGTATTTTAGTTAATGGGGATAAATATGCCGGTATTCCACATTTTTCACTTCGCCTTATATAAATAGGTAAGAACTTATTTATCATGGAATTATCCACTAAATGTGGAAAACTTTGTGGATTTCAGTGGATAACTTGTGGATTTTAACTTTTTTTTCCACAAATCGAACGCAAATATGCCGTTTTCAAGGGGGAAATTAGTTATCCACATTGATTAAACGTTGCCTAATCCCCCATTTTGATGTAAACTATAATAGAGTATATAGAAGATTAGGAGTTTTATAAAATGAACACAGTAGAGGAAAAATGGCCGCAAATAATAGAACATTTGCGCGTGGAACACGAATTATCCAATGTATCATTCTCGACATGGATTAAACCGCTGAAAGTATATGATGTCATCAACAACACTGTATTTATTATGGTAAACATGAATTCAAGTGTTGAATACATTGAAAAAAAATATCTTCTTCCTTTGAAGGTATGCATTGCTGAAATCACAGGAGAAGAATACGAAGTTTCTTTCATATCCGAAGATGATGACCGGTTGAATGAAATACAGAATATGGCAGTTGAAGCAAGTCAAAAGAAACGTACGAAGTCCGTAGCCGAAAGAGCCGGGCTGAATCCTAAGTACACTTTTGACACTTTTGTTGTAGGCGGAAATAACAGTTTCGCCCATGCAGTTTCCGTTGCGGTGGCGGAATCGCCGGGACAGGTTTATAATCCTCTATTTCTCTACGGAGGTGTCGGACTGGGAAAGACTCATCTGATGCATTCCATTGCACATTTTATTTTAGATCAGAATCCAAAGAAAAAGATTTTATATGTAACAAGTGAGACATTTACGAATGAACTGATTGAATCATTAAAGAACGGTAAATCATCCGGCAACGAATCTTCTATGACAAAGTTCCGCGAAAAGTACCGGAATATTGATGTACTGTTAATCGATGACATCCAGTTTATTATTGGTAAAGAAAGTACGCAGGAAGAGTTTTTCCATACTTTTAATCATTTACATACTTCCGGAAAGCAGATCATTATCTCCAGTGACCGCCCGCCAAGGGATATCGAGACACTGGAAGCCAGACTGCGCTCCCGTTTTGAGATGGGTATGCTTGCAGATATTTCTTCTCCGGATTATGAGACACGTATGGCAATCCTTCAGAAGAAGATCGAACTGGACAAGCTTGAAAAATACAACATCCCATTAGATGTAATCCAGTACATTGCCACAAATATCAAGACAAATATCCGAGAACTGGAAGGTTCTCTTAATAAACTGATTGCTCTTTACAGACTGAATAATAATGAAGGAACGATTGATATATCTCTCGCTGCCGAAGCATTGAAAGATATTATTTCTTCTGATAATAACCGAGAAGTTACTCCGGAACTCATACTGGATATTGTTGCAGAGCACTTCAATATCAGTATTGCTGATCTTAAGAGCAAAAAAAGAAACGCAGAAATTGCCAATCCTCGTCAGGTAGCGATGTATCTGATGCGTACGATGTCTACCAAAGAGCTTTCTTTAAAAGCAATTGGTGCTATTTTTGGTGGAAAGGACCATTCTACTATCAAATACGGTATTGAAAAGGTAGAATCCGAGATGGAGACCGACGAAACACTGGCAAATACTGTCAATATCATTAAGAAGAAAATTAATCCGGCTTAGTTTATGTGAATTATTATGTGGACTGGCTTGGGATAACTTTCATATAGTTGTGGATAATTATGGGATTATATGTGGATTTTTAACCAACGCGGTGGATAGAATTTTTTTATCCCAATGCAATCCCCATGAATTCTCATCGAAATCCACAGAGTTTTTAATTCCGGAAACGCCGATAAACAGAGGGCTTGAAGGGGTTTTCCCCTTTTCCACACCCCCTAAGGCGACGGATACGGAAGCATTTCATAGACATAATATATATTGCGCACCGCGAAAGGAGTTTTACACACATGAAAATTGTTTGCACGAAAAGTAATCTTGTAAAAGGGGTTAGTATTGTTTCAAAAGCGGTACCTTCAAAAACAACAATGTCAATCCTTGAATGTGTATTGATCGATGCTACAACAGATATTATCCGTCTGACTGCCAACGATATGGAACTTGGTATTCAGACAGACATAGAAGGTGAGATCATCGAAAGAGGTATGATCGCTATTGACGCGAAGTTTTTCTCCGAAATCGTAAGAAAACTTCCAGACAGTGATGTCATTATCGAAACAGACGAATCTTTACAGACTACGATTGTCTGCGAGAAAGCAAAATTTAATATTTCCGGTAAACCGGGCGATGAATTTTCTTATCTTCCAATCATCGAAAAAGACGAATCAATCGAAGTATCACAGTTTACGCTGAAAGAAGTAATCAGACAGACTATTTTCTCTATAGCTGATTCTGACAGTAATAAACTGATGACAGGAGAACTCTTTGAGATTAAGAATAATATGCTTCGGGTTGTATCTCTGGATGGGCACCGTATCTCCATCCGTAAGATTGCTCTGAATGCAGATGTTACAGACAAGAAACTTGTTGTTCCAGGTAAGACACTGATCGAGATCAGTAAGATTTTATCCGGAGAAGCTGAAAGCAAAGTAAATATTTCTTACACAAGCAATCACATTGTATTTGAGTTTGATAATACAGTTGTTGTATCCAGACTTCTGGAGGGAGAATATTTTAAAATTGATCAGATGCTGTCCAGCGATTATGATACTAAGGTCAGAATTAACAAAAAAGAATTGTTAAACTGTATTGACCGTGCTACCCTTCTCGTCAAAGAAGGTGATAAGAAGCCAATTATCATCAATATTGGTGATGAGATCATGGAACTGAAGATCAAATCACAGATTGGCTCCATGAATGAAGAGATTATGATCAACAAAGAAGGTAAGGATCTGCTGATCGGATTTAATCCGAAGTTTCTGATTGATGCATTAAGAGTTATTGATGACGAGGAAGTAACACTTTATCTGATGAATGCGAAAGCTCCGTGCTTCATCAAGGATGACAATGAGACTTATATTTACCTGATTCTTCCGGTAAACTTTAATGCGGCTGGTTAAGAGGTGAAAAGATGGAAGTTATAAGACTGAGAGATGAATATATTAAACTCGGACAGGCACTGAAAGCTGCCGGTCTTGTTGAGTCCGGAGTGGAAGCAAAGGAAGTAATCACAGAAGGACTCGTAACAGTAAATGGAGAAACAGATACCAGACGCGGCAGAAAATTATATGCCGGGGATATGGTATTATTTGATGGAGAAGAGATAAGAATTGAAGATTGAGTCTTTAAAGCTTAAAAATTTCAGAAATTATGAGCTGTTATCTCTTGAATTTGACAAAGCAACAAACATCTTTTACGGTGATAATGCCCAGGGAAAGACGAATATCTTAGAGGCTGTCTATCTTTCTGGAACAACAAAATCCCACAGAGGAGCCAAAGACAAGGATCTGATTCGTTTTGAACAGAATGAATCCCACATTGAGACAGTTGTAGAGAAGAACGGCATTAATTATCAGATCGACATGCATCTGAAGAAGAACAGTCCAAAAGGAATTGCGATCAATAAGATGCCGATCAGAAAAGCCAGTGAATTATTCGGAATTGTCAATATTGTATTTTTCTCGCCAGAAGATCTGAATATTATTAAAAATGGTCCCGGAGAGAGAAGAAGGTTTGTGGATCTGGAACTTTCTCAGCTGGATAAAGTATATCTGAGCAATCTTGCAAATTATAACAGAATTGTGAATCAGCGGAATCATCTGCTGAAAGAGGCGGCATACAACAGTGATGTACTGAAAACACTGGATATCTGGGATATGCAGCTTGTTCATTATGGCAATCTGATCATTCAGAGAAGGCAGGAATTTGTAGAACAGATGAATGAGATCATTTCCGGAATCCATAACAAACTGACCGGAGGAAAAGAATCCATCCGAATTTTATATGAGCCAAGCAATAGCTATCTGACGCTGGAGCAGGCGCTGAACAAGAACAAAGAAAAAGATTTGCGTATCAGAAGCACATCTGTAGGTCCGCACCGGGATGATATTGCATTTATGATCGGCGATATCGATATTCGTAAATACGGTTCCCAGGGACAGCAACGGACTGCGGCATTGTCCCTCAAATTATCAGAAATAGAGCTGGTAAAACAGTCGATTCATGATACGCCGGTTCTTTTACTGGATGATGTATTGTCTGAACTTGATAAACATAGGCAAAACTATTTACTGGATAGTATTCATGATATACAGACGCTCATTACCTGTACGGGGATGGATGAGTTTGTAAATCATCGATTTTCTATAAATAAAGTATTCCATGTCCAGAGCGGACAGGTAAAGAAAGAAAACTAGGAGGAATAGAATGAGTACAGAAAAAGTACAGCACGAATATGGTGCAGATGAAATCCAGATACTGGAAGGGCTTGAAGCTGTCAGAAAGCGTCCCGGAATGTATATCGGAAGTACATCATCGAGAGGTTTACATCATCTCGTATACGAGATTGTAGACAATGCCGTAGATGAGGCACTTGCAGGATTCTGTGACACGATTTTTGTGAGCATTAATAAAGATAATTCGATTACCGTTGTAGATAATGGACGTGGAATCCCTGTCGGAATCAATCATAAAGCGGGTCTTCCTGCAGTTGAAGTTGTATTTACCGTGCTGCATGCCGGTGGTAAATTCGGCGGTGGAGGATACAAAGTATCCGGTGGGCTTCATGGTGTAGGAGCCTCTGTCGTAAATGCGCTTTCCAACTGGCTGGAAGTTGAAATCTGTAAAGAAGGCAAGGTTTATAAACAGCGCTATGAGAAAGGAAAAGTCGTTCAGAAGCTGGAAGTGATCGGTTCCTGTGCTCCGGAAAAGACGGGAACAAAGGTTACATTTTTACCGGATGATACGATTTTTGAAGAGACTGTTTTCGAGTATGATATTTTAAAACAGCGTTTCCGCGAGATGGCATTTTTAACAGCCGGACTGAAGATTGTATTAAGAGATGAACGTCCGGAAGAAGAAACGATAGAACGGACATTTCACTACGAAGGTGGTATCCGCGAATTTGTAAAATATCTGAATAAGAGCAAGACTCCGCTGTATGAAGATATCATTTACTGCGAAGGAAATGTCAACAATGTATCTGTGGAAGTTGCAATGCAGCACAATGATTCTTACAGCGATAATACGTATGGATTTGTAAATAACATTACGACTCCGGAAGGAGGAACCCATGTAGTTGGTTTCCGTAATGCACTTACAAAGACATTTAATGATTATGCAAGAAAGAATAAATTACTAAAAGACAGCGAGCCGAATCTGTCCGGCGAAGATATCCGTGAAGGACTGACTGCAATCATCAGTGTAAAAATCGAAGATCCGCAGTTTGAAGGACAGACAAAGCAGAAATTAGGTAACAGTGAAGCAAGAGGTGCCGTTGACAGTGTTGTAAGCAAACAGCTTGAGATTTATCTGGAGCAGAATCCATCTGTGGCAAAGATGACAGTCGAGAAATCTGTGATGGCGCAGCGTGCAAGAGAAGCAGCAAGAAAAGCAAGAGATCTTACGAGAAGAAAATCTGCTTTAGACGGTATGTCGCTTCCCGGCAAACTGGCTGACTGTTCTGACAAAGATCCGAAAAAATGTGAGATATATATCGTAGAGGGAGACTCTGCCGGCGGTTCTGCGAAGACAGCGAGAGACCGTGCGACACAGGCAATCCTTCCACTGCGTGGTAAGATTCTGAATGTTGAGAAAGCAAGACTGGATAAGATTTATGGCAATGCTGAGATCAAGGCAATGATCACTGCATTTGGTACAGGTATCCATGATGATTTTGATATTTCAAAATTGCGTTATCACAAGATCATCATCATGACAGATGCCGATGTTGACGGTGCACATATCAGTACACTGCTTCTGACATTCCTGTATCGTTTTATGCCGGATCTGATCAAAGAAGGATATGTATATCTGGCGCAGCCGCCGCTTTATAAGCTGGAGAAGAACAAAAAAGTATGGTACGCATACAGCGATGAAGAATTAGACAGTATCCTGCAGGAAGTTGGACGAGACGGAAACAACAAGATTCAGCGTTACAAAGGTCTTGGAGAGATGGATGCAGAACAGCTCTGGGATACAACAATGGATCCGCAGCACAGAATACTTCTGAAAGTTAAGATGGATGAAGAGACAACAAGTGAACTGGATCTGACATTTACAACCCTGATGGGAGATAAAGTAGAGCCAAGACGTGAGTTTATCGAAGAAAATGCACAATACGTGAAGAATTTGGACGTGTAGGAAAGGAAAAGGATAAATGGAAGATAATATTTTTGACAAAGTCCATGAAGTGGATTTGAAAAAAACAATGGAAACATCTTACATTGACTATGCGATGAGCGTTATTGCTTCACGTGCACTTCCGGATGTAAGAGATGGTCTGAAACCGGTACAGAGAAGAATTTTATACTCTATGATCGAGCTGAACAACGGTCCGGATAAACCACACAGAAAATGTGCCCGTATCGTTGGTGATACCATGGGTAAATATCACCCGCACGGTGACAGTTCTATTTACGGAGCACTCGTTAATATGGCACAGGAGTGGTCTACCAGATATCCACTCGTAGACGGTCATGGAAACTTTGGTTCTGTAGACGGTGACGGTGCAGCCGCCATGCGATACACAGAGGCAAGATTAAGTAAGATTTCCATGGAACTGACAGCAGATATCAACAAGAATACCGTTGATTTTGCGCCGAACTTTGATGAGACAGAGAAGGAGCCGACAGTACTTCCGGCAAGATTTCCAAATCTTCTGGTAAATGGTACTTCCGGTATTGCGGTAGGTATGGCAACAAATATTCCGCCGCATAACCTGAAAGAAGTCATCAATGCAGTTGTTCAGATCATTGATGATCAGATCGAAGACAGAGAAGAGACAACGATTGAAGAAATCTTGAAAATCATCAAAGGACCGGATTTCCCGACAGGCGGTATGATCCTTGGAACAAGAGGAATCGAGGAAGCATATCGTACCGGCCGTGGCAAGATCCGTGTCAGAGCAATCACAGATATTGAAGCTATGCCAAATGGCAAGAGCCGTATTATTGTAACGGAACTTCCGTTTATGGTAAATAAAGCGAGACTGATTGAGAAAATAGCAGAGATGGTCAGAGATAAGAGAATCGATGGAATTACAGATCTGAGTGACCAGTCCAGCCGTGAAGGAATGAGAATTGTCATTGAACTCAGAAGAGATGTCAATGCAAATGTCATCCTGAATCAGTTATACAAACATACACAGTTACAGGATACTTTTGGTGTGATCATGCTGGCACTTGTCGGCAACCAGCCAAAAGTCATGAATCTTCTTGAGATGTTAAATCACTACCTGAATCATCAGGAAGAAGTAGTGACAAGACGTACACAGTATGAGTTAAACAAAGCAGAAGAAAGAGCACATATTTTAAAAGGACTGCTGATCGCACTTGATAATATCGATGAAGTAATCAATATCATCCGAGGCTCGCAGAATGTCCAGATCGCCAAAGCAGAGTTGATTGAACGGTTCGGACTTTCCGAAGTACAGGCACAGGCAATCGTAGATATGCGTCTGCGTGCGCTGACAGGTCTGGAAAGAGAAAAGATTGAAGCTGAATACAAAGAACTGATGGAGCAGATCAGCAGATTAAAAGCAATCCTTGCTGACAGAAAGTTACTTCTTGGCGTGATCAAAGAAGAGATTCTTGTTATCCGTGATAAATACGGTGATGAGAGAAGAACATCCATCGGATTTGATGAATTTGATATTTCCATGGAAGATCTGATTCCAAGAGAAGATGTTGTTATTACAATGACCAAATTAGGATATATCAAGAGAATGTCCAATGATACATTCAAAGCACAGAACCGTGGTGGTAAAGGTATCAAGGGAATGCAGACACTGGATGAAGATTATGTAGAAGAACTGTTTATGACGCATACACATCATTACATCATGTTCTTTACAAATACCGGAAGAGTTTACCGTCTGAAAGGCTATGAAATCCCGGAAGCTTCCCGTACTTCAAGAGGAACTGCGATCATCAATCTGCTGCAGTTGATGCCGGGTGAGAAGATCAGTGCGGTCATTCCGATTGATGAGTACAGAGAAGGTGAGTATCTGTTCATGGCTACGAAGAAAGGTCTTGTTAAGAAGACGCCTATTACAGATTATGCAAATGTAAGAAAGACAGGTCTTGCAGCAATCACTCTTCGTGAAGAAGATGAACTGATTGAAGTAAAATACACAGACAATAATCAGGATATCCTGCTTGTTACCAAGTATGGTCAGTGTATCCGTTTCAAAGAAACAGATGTACGTTCTACCGGAAGAACATCTATGGGAGTACGCGGAATGAATCTTTCTGACAGAGATGAAGTCATCGGTATGCAGTTAGATTCCCAGGGAAGTGAGCTTCTGTTTGTATCTGAAAAAGGTATGGGAAAACGTACTGACATGGATGAATTTACACCACAGAACCGTGGCGGTAAAGGTGTGAAATGCTATAAGATCACAGAAAAGACCGGTAACGTAGTTGGCGTAAAAGCTGTCAACGAAGATGATGAGATCATGATCATCAATACGGAAGGAATTATCATCCGTATGAAGTGTGAAGGAATTTCCGTACTTGGAAGAATTACATCCGGAGTGAAGCTCATCAATCTTAAAGATAAAGACGTCGTTGCAAGTATTGCGAAAGTAAGAAAAGGCGATGAGGACGATTCTGAGGAGGAGCAGGAGAGCACTTCCGAATCTGAAGAAGCAGATGTAACAGAAAACGATACATCTGAAGAATAGAAATATTATATTGATTAAGTAAGATAGAAAAACTGACGTATCTGCAGAAAGAATCTCAGGAAGATCTGAAGTACGTCAGTTTTATTTATTTTATTATGACTGCTGTCATATTCTGCAAAAATCCTCTGGAATCCGGATTCCACTACAGTGTTGTTATGGGATTTCGCCTCTTAATATTCCCTGATTGTTATAATAGTACATAAAATCTGTGAAAATAGAGTGAAAGGAAGAGAACATTTTATTTTCGTAGAATTTTTATCAATAATGATGTAAGATGAAAAGAGGAAAATAAAGGAGGTCGTTATTATGAATACGGATATTAATATGGAGCAATTACAGAAGGATGCAGTAGAGATTTTCAATCAGGGGTTCGCCTGTTCAGAATCGCTGATCTATGCTATCCGCAAGAATTTTGATCTGGATATGTCGGATGATGCAATTGCGATGAGCTCAGGATTTCCATGGGGACTTGGAGGAGGCGGCTGTATATGCGGAGCGCTTGCCGGAGCAACAATGATGATCGGGTATTTCTTTGGACGTACCACACCGGGAGATCCAAAGATCAACAAATGTTTTGCCCTGACAAATGAATTACATGATTTCTTCAAAGAATATTGCGGAGCAACCTGTTGTCGTGTACTTACAAAAGGAAAAGAGAAAAATTCTCCGGAACGTAAGGCACAGTGTACAGACTTTGTAGCAGCAACTGTAAAGAAAACAGCAGAAATTATTCTGCGTGAACTGGAAGCATAGATTCTGGAAAGATTAAAGTTACACTTTTTAGCAAAGATAAATTTAAGAAGCGAGTATAAAAAAGGCTTATCTGCAGAGGTAGGTCTTTTTTGTTGAATATAAAAATATAAAAAAGCTATTTACAAAAAATCCACCCTTTAAATATCGAAAAAAGATAAAAAAATATTGAAAAACAATAAATACATATTGAAAAACAATAAACAATATGTTATTTTATAGAAAATAAAATAAGAAGGAGCAATCTAATTATGAATACAAAGACAGTTAAATTTACAAAACATATTCTGGATGTAATGTTTGTAAGTGGAATTATTGTAATTCTGACATTGCCAATCAGTTTACGATATCTTGCAAAGTTCAAGATTGAGGTATTTATGAATCAGTATATACCAATGCTTATTATTTTCGGAATATCAGGAATCTTTGGAGTGACGATCATATATGAACTCCGCAGAATGATGAAAACCGTAATGGAAGAAGAGTGTTTTGTAACCGCTAATGTAACGAACCTCAGACATATGGCAAGATTAAGTTTCGGAATTACAATTTTATGGATTATAAAACTATTTTTCAATCCGACACCGGCGGCACTTGTAATTATAATCGTTTTCTTTATCGCAGCTCTGTTCAGTCAGGTACTTGCATGTGTATTCAATCAGGCAATCGCATACAAAGAAGAAAATGATTTTACGATTTAGGGGGTGTCACAATGGGAATTAAAGTACATTTGGATGTAATGATGGCACAAAAAGGAATCGGACTCGTTGAACTGGCGAATAAAATTGAAATTACGCCGGCAAATCTGTCAATTTTGAAAAATAATAAGGCAAAGGCAATTCGTTTTACAACATTAGAAGCTATCTGCAGAGAGCTCGACTGCCAGCCAGGAGATATTATCGAGTATACGAAGGAGTAATATGCGAAAGAAATTAATTTCTGCAATTTTAATTGAAATATTCTTTTTTGCTGTTCTATTGGGTATTTATAAAACAAATTACAATAGCATTATTAAGACATATGGCGGAGAAGTATCAGAAAGTTTCCCAGAGAAGATTCCAGAAGAAGCAGTGAAGACAGATGTATACGAAAGTTCGTTACTTGAATCTCCGGAATTTTGCCTGTTATTGCAATTTGACAAGGATAGTTATACAAGTTGGATCAAGAAATTAAAAAAGAGAACTACAGAAAAATGTAAAGTGGAAGATAAAGAGATAAGATATGCAGCGGAAGATGGTGCATTTGTCACCAAAGGTAAATATTATCTTCCAACAACTTTCTTTGAAAAATTCTATGTGCCGAAAACAAAAGTAAAGTGGACATATAGTTTTGTAAAATGTAGTGGAACACAAGAAAAAGAATACGAATGGAATCATGGTTATGTATGTGGATGGGCGGCCAATGATGAAATTCATACAATTGTATATTTTTACGAAAATTGGTAATTAAGAATGTGGATATTGAAGGAGCATTTAATATGGAGCGATATATTGAAAAAATAAAAGAAGAATATCCGTTTTTTGCAGCATTAAGTTTATTATATGGAATTATTTTCACAGTATCATTGTATGAAAATATTTCTGGAATCACATTTCCAATATGCATCGGAATCACAATTATTTTTATAAAAATCTTTTTAAAGAAACTGGGTCTGAAATTAAAAAAGGATTCCTGGATATACATAACAGGAATGTTGCTTTTAGGAATATCAACTGCATGTACGACATCGTACTTTTTTATATTTTTTAACTGGGTGGGAACAGCACTTTTATTAACCGTATTTATGCTACATCAGTTTTATGATGATACAAGCTGGAATTTCGGCGGTTATCTGAAACGAATCATTTTACTTGGAATTGGAATAATCGAAAGTACGCCAGCTCTGTATGTTGGAGGAGTAAGATATCTAACAAGAGATCACACTGGAGAAGATAAAGCAAAAAAGAAAAATATGTTGATTGCAGTTTTAATTGGAATAGTAATTGCAGCATTGTTGCTTCTCATCATATTTCCGGTGCTGCTCAGTTCGGATGCAATATTTGCAGGAATATTTGGAAATGTATTAAAGCATATAAAAATAGGCATGGTACCTGGATATATCGTTTTATTTATAGCAGGTGTACATTTATGCTACACATTTTTCTACACAGCAAGCAAGAAAAATTTTGCGGAAACGGATAAAGAAAAGAAGAAAAATGGAAATGCAGTAATTGCGATCACATTCACAGGAATCATCAGCGCAATTTATGTATTATATTGCATAATACAGATTTTTTTTCTATTCATCGGAGTGAAAAAAGGTCTCCTTCCGGCAAATACAACCTATGCGGAATATGCAAGAGGCGGCTTCTGGCAGTTATTGTTTGTCAGTGCACTTAATTTTATAATTGTTATATTATGCCTTTATATATTCAAAGAAAATAAAATTTTAAATATTATACTAACCATAGTCTGCAGTTGTACATTTATAATGCTCATTTCAGCGGCATACCGGATGTTACTTTATATCGGAGCTTATCATCTTACATTTTTAAGAATACTTGTATTATGGTCATTGCTGGTACTTGGGTTTGTTATGTGTGGCGTCGTGATTTCGATATATAAAAGAAACTTTCCTATGTTCCGCTATACAATGGTGATTGCATTTGGATTATATATTTTTTTGTCATTCAGCCAACCGGACTGGATGATCGCAAAATATAACATCACTCATATACAGGCAGAAAATAAAAAACTGAAATTTAATGATATAGCAGAGCTGACAGATATGTGGTCAGAAGATGCTGCTCCTGTATTAGCAGATCTGAAATCGGAAGATATGGACAGTGAAGACATAGATAATGTAAAAGATGTACTGGCGGAATATTTCCGAGGAGTGAAAAAAGACCAGAGTGATCTAAATTTAAGAAATTGGAATTTAGGAAGATATAAAGCGAAAAAAGCAGTAGAAAACTTCCAAAAGGGGACGGGGATTTTTTAGAAAATCCCCGTCCCCTTTTGGACATGCACCTGGCACTTTAAAAAAAATCCCCGTCCCTTTTTTACTAACTTTACATTTTATCCACAAAACATTATACTAAAATAGATAATATTCCCCAACAGTGGGGAAACGAATAAGGAGAGGAGTTTACAATGAAAAGGATCATAATGATGGTATTTCGGAATCTGTTTCTAGTTCCTTATATGTGGATAAGATTGTGCTATCATGCATCACATGTGGATAAATACAAAGAAGAACAACATTACGAGTTACTAAAGTATATTACTCACAGAGCAAATAAAGGTGGAAACGTTACGATTGATGCATACGGTGTGGAAAATATTCCGGATGAAAATGGATTTATGTTCTTTCCGAATCATCAGGGGCTTTATGATGTATTGGCTATTCTGGATGTATGCCCGAAGCCATTTTCAGTTGTAGCTAAGAAGGAAATTGCGAACATTCAGTTTTTGAAACAAGTATTTGCCTGTATGAAAGCATATATGATAGATCGAGATGACATTAAGCAATCACTTCAGGTAATTATCAATGTAACAAATGAAGTAAAAAAGGGAAGAAACTATTTAATTTTCCCAGAAGGAACAAGATCTAAAAATGGAAATGAGCTTCTGGAGTTTAAAGGTGGAAGCTTTAAAGCTGCTACAAAAGCGAAATGCCCAATCATTCCGGTAGCTTTAATAGATTCATTTAAACCATTTGACACAAATACTACAAGCCAGGTAACAGTTCAGGTACATTTTCTGAAACCTCTTTATTATGAAGATTATAAAGATATGAATACAAAAGAAATAGCAGCGCTAGTCAGAGAAAGAATTCAGAATACAATTAGAGAAGCTGGATTTTAAATAGAAATAGTGCAACGTAAAGAAACTTGTTTTTCTACGAAGTGAAGAAAAAGAGTAGAAGTTGGTTTTACAAATGGGAAAGTAAAAAGGGCTTATTTAGTTTCACAATGACATAATTGAGAAAAAATAAAAAAATGGAAATACTATATTGACAATAAATATAAACTCTAGTATAATAATGCGTGCTGGAGAAATACTCAAGAGGCTGAAGAGGCGCCCCTGCTAAGGGTGTAGGTCGGGTGACCGGCGCGAGGGTTCAAATCCCTCTTTCTCCGTAAGAAAATCGCAATTCTTTGAATTGCGATTTTTTGTTATGGCGATGAGGAAAATACGCCATGCTTTTATGACAGCATTTGTCGACCGCTAATCAGCGAATAAAACACGCAAAGTGTTATCTATGGAAACAGGAAAAAATATATATGTAGATTCATTCTGCGCCATCTAATCAGAATAAGATTTTTAAAGTATATCTCATATGAAGTTGATTTGCATTAGAATTTAGAATTATTAATGTCAGGTTTACCGGTTTTATTATTTAACAGAGAAAGCATCATTAATTGTAATGGCAAATAAAATGAAAGGTATAGAAAATATAATATTATATGTATTATTATAAATAATCGAATGCAAAAAATTGTGTTACAAAAATGTAATGTGAAAAGATATATAAAATAAGAAGTAAGAATGTAGAGTGTACAGTTATGATATGGGAATATAAAGACCTATATATAGTATAAAAGCATTAAATTAATACTTTGTGTAGTATTAGAAAAGAAAATGTAAAAAAGTGTAAAAAAAATCACTAAAACTATTGACATGTAATTGTGTAAATGGTATTATATCTAAGCTGACTCGCAAGAACAACGGTTCAAACGAATAGCAAAATAAATTTAAAAAGTTGTTGACAAACGCTTGAAGATGTGATAATCTAATATAGCTGTCGATGAGACAACAGATAAGAACCTTGATAATTAAACAATAGACAACAACCCTGAAAATT
>NZ_QUFR01000015.1:0-56954 GCF_003478575.1 Dorea sp. AF24-7LB | reverse complement strand
TATCGGATTTAGGTGCTCTGAATTTCTGGAAAAGATGCACTACTTAAATGGAATATACACTACTACAGATATCAGTTTTGATGATATTGTTGCATTATATCTTTCTGTAAAACCAGAATATCGTAAACACTCCGTATGGATAATGAATGATGAAACAGCACTTGCACTTCGTTCTATAAAAGATGCAAATGGCAGTTATATCTGGAGACATAGTGATGATACAATCTTCGGAAGACCAGTCATCAACACACCATATATGCCAAACATTGAAACCGGGACAAAACCCATCTCTTTCGGAGATTTATCCTACTACTGGATTATGGAACAAAGATCACTTTCTGTAAAAGTTCTTCGTGAACGTTATGCCATTGAAGGACTTATAGGTTTCGCAGCACATGAACACCTTGACGGAAAACTCATCCGACCAGAAGCAGTCAAAACATTTACCATAGCGTAAGATACAAACAGGAGCCGGTGTATGCCGACCCCTGTGTACATATTTTCCTTATTAAAATTTACTTTTTTCGCCACAAAATATAGCCTTTTTTACAAATAAACTGGCGAAACTTTTTATAAAAAACGCTTATATATTCTGGACTTTCTTGCGTTTTCCCCTCAAACAGGGTATCCCACCTGCTTAATTCTGCGAAAATTCTCGTTTGAGGAGGCAGCGGTCTTCCATCGGCAGATTGTAGAGATTTGATACCCCCGTCATTGGTTATATCTTCCTCTATCTTCCTCCATCTCATTTTCCAAACGAAATTTTTCTAGCATATTCTTCAAAATCTGCACATTGCGATATTCTTTCTCAAACTCTTCCATTATGTATCCTTCAATCGGTGGCATATACGGAATATGAATTCCGTACGAGAAATTGTCTTTCTTATTCCAATGCTTCACCACATATCTGTTAAATTCTTCTTTTTCTCTTTCAGAACTGAAAATTAATACACATTCCTCAAAACATCTATGTGCATGAGTTTCTTCATCTCCATCAGGTTCATAATAAAACTTATATATCGTATATCGCAATGTTCCTGCAATAAAATACTTATATACAATATCCCAATGATGATATTTTGTCAAAGAAATCCCTTCTGTCAGAGGTGTCGGTGTAAAATATCGTCCACCATCAAGAGATACACCTTCTATCTCTTCCAACATTGTTTGATGATAATATAACCTAATTTTTCTCCAATGTGGTCTGCTGTCTGTTTGATTGAACAGATAATACTGATATCCATTTCCATCATCGTCCAAGGTATACTCTATCGTAAATTCAGGATAATATTTATTATATTTCTTTTCTGACTCCCAATTAGTCGGTGAGTTTTCCCAATCTTCTTTAGACTGCAAGTAATATTTCATACGCTCTAATGGTGTTGTGATTAATCTAAATCGTTTCTTCCATAAATATTCGATATGGAAAATGTCTGCTGATTTGTTTTTAGGAGTATTACTGTCCATAATTCTTGTATAAATATTATTAGCCATTACTCCTTGAAAATTATCAGTAAGATAAAAAGGTGTCTCATAACTATTTTTTATTACAATAACATCTATTGCTCTTCCAGACAATTTTACTTCTTGAACATATACTATTGGACGAACACCACCTGCGAATTTTTTATCTCGCAGAAAGTCAACCATTTTCTGTGTGTTTTTACGATTCACGTCTGTAGTCACATCGACCAGTGAATAATCATTCTCTTCATCTACTCCGATAATAATATAGGCATCTCTATTTTCTAAATTATTCGCCATGCAAATTATATCATGTAATAAATCTGCTTTTTTATCTTGAGAATACCATTCACGTTTGAAATCCCAGTATCCGCCTTCCTGTTTTAAACGTATGATTTTTCTTATTTCAAAGAAATCCATGTCTATTTATTCTTCACCTTTCTTCTGATACAATTCCAACACCACGCACTATTAAATCAGCCGAATAGCAATCATCATGAACCTCTTTTCTGATTTCTGCAGCAAGTGATTTTAATGATTCATCATCCTTTAGTGGTATGTTTTTCGCATATTTTACAGCTTGAACCAATACACTTCTTCGTGAACTGCAATAAACAACATTCTGCTTATCCTGTCCAACAGTAGCAACAATATCGCATAATTCCTGTCCTTCTGGCAAAGTATAACAACGTTCTAATTGCTTAGAATAGTCGCGCTGATGATATCAATTCACTTGGTACAGGATCATGTCCACTTTTCAGGTGACTCGGTAATTCTTTGTTATAGGACGTTATATCCAAATCATAGGCCGCAAAAATGCCACCACACATGGATTTGATTGTATCTGCACTTCGTGTGCGGCTTTGATATATTAGGGTAATTATTGTTCCCAAGCATATCTGCTTCATTTTCACGACCTCCTATTGAATCATTACAATTCCAAAATTTCTATATCCATTTTTCTTCCTGAAAGGTACAAATCATATGCCATTGTTGCAGGAATCAACCTTGTTTTTATATCTTGAAGTCCCAAATTAGAAAGCATCTCCATTCGAACTTCACCCTTATCCTCTATCTCGTTGTTTTCTGTTGGAAGTAGAAAACAGTTCTTTACAGAAGAGAAATTATGGTCTTCAATAAACTGTTGATATGCCAATTGGTAAAGATACTGTTTGGTGATAGATTCTATGCCGGGCTGTCCTGTCGGAACAATTCCCTTTTCCAAATGGGCATTATAATATTTTGCATCAAATATAATAAATTGATGCTGTTCATTAACCATACAAATAGAAACTAAATCTGGTATCAATGTATCTTTTGCACACTTTCCTGTAATAGTCCACAATGGTTTCTCGATTAATTCAATAAGCTTCTGTCTTCTGTTATAACCTTCTTTCAATGGCACAGGCAGTTTTAAAATGCCAAGAGGGACATCCAACTGATTATCCATAATATCTGCACAAATTTTTTCCCATACCAGATTGAAGCTATTTGTTCCAAATAATGACAAGCACTCTGTATCGTAGAGACTTCCTCTTCTATCGATATAAGCATACATTGTCTTCAAAACCAACTGTTTTCTTGTGTTGAACTGAGTATTAAGTTCGTTTTCAATTCGATATAAAATATATTCTTTATCCCCGAAATCATCCAACTCTGCATCAGTAAGATCAACACCTGTCATCTCAAATAAATCAAGTAACTCTGCATCTTGGAGTTCTTTTGAAGCCATCGTTACTAAACACTCATGGAGCCTCTTGAAATAATCAAAATCATTGGTGACTCTTTTACGAGTTTGTAATTCTGTATAATACGGACGGTTCTCTGAAAGCAAAGTAAAGGTTTCATTAATAGTCTTATCCCACAGTATTTCACCAGAACCATTGCATTCAATAATATCTTCTGTATTGGTATATGCATCATTTTCAAAGTAATCCTGTAACAAAAATAACAGCACAGCCAACAGATTAAATGAGTTACTTTCACTGCTATCGTTGAACATACGAACAATCTGTTCTTTGGCATTATATTTTTCCAAAACCTTTATAACCTTTCGTAGTTCATCCGTAGGTTCCTTTGCGTTCAAAAGATATTTGGGATAACATTTCAGAACTCGTCCGGCTACAACAATAACTCCAACGAAGGTGAACACATAGAAATATTCATTTTCTCCTACTTCTACATCCACCATCTCGATATCCTCTTCTAACAGATCCGCCATATTTTTCTGAATATCAGAAGCCTTAACAGCCTTTAATACACCGAACTCCTTTAGTTTTCTGATTAACGGAATCGCATGTTCTTCACTGCACTTTAAAATGTGACACAATTCATTTTGTGTATATCTTTTTTGTTCTCGTACAAATTCAGAGATCATAATCAGACCTCCTTATTCTTGTGTGGTATCACCGTATTTTACATCCTCCACTTCACAATCTAACTGAATGTCATGATTAAAGATTCCGACACCTTTTGCTTCAAATTCTCTACAAATTTCTGAGTATCTGCTGCTATTTTGGAAACATCCCTCAAATAATCTAGGTCTCTTCTGTTTTGCTGCATCCTCAAACAAATACATAATAACTTTATTTTTAAAGGTATTAATGAATCTATCTCTATTAATCTCGTCACCATCTTTAGGTACAACAATGCTTCTTGAAATGAAATAAGGTCCAAGCTGTTTATCTTCGTTAATCTTCTCTTTTGCAAGAAAATTATTGATAGCTTTTCTTAACTTATTCCACTCCACTTTTTGGGATTTATCATCAGCAAGATATACATACTTGCCTTGGAGATCCTGATCGCTGTCATCAATTCCGATATATGTAAAATCCCATCTTCTCTTAAATGCTGTATCCATTGGGAATACACCCTGGTCTGCGCTATTCATAGTTGCCCAAATAAACATGTTATCCGGAATTTTTATTTTATTATAATCACTTGGATCCCCACCCAGTTCTTTCGCAAGATATTTTTTAACATCTTCGGTTGCCTGGATTGGATACTCGCTGACAAAATCATCACCTCTATCAAGCAACTGGAAAATGTCTCCGAATACAGCGGCTACATTTGCTCTGTTGATTTCTTCGATAATTAATAGGAATGGCTTAATATTATCCGTTCTGCTATTCTTCAGTGCCTTAACATACATACGCATGAAAGGTCCAGGAACATATTCATAGGAAATATCCTTCTTGCCACTTGATGGCTTTAAAAGATTTACATATGGTCTGATTGCCTTTCCATGATTGCGTTCTACACTATTATCACCTGCTGCGTCTGAACCATCAGCTTTTCTTGTCTTGAAACTTTCATCTGTATAAAGCCCCAACAAAAGTGGAAGTCTTGTTAATCCATCACCTTTGAATCTGTCATAGAGTTGATCATACTTTTCTTGTGCAGACTTTGTTTCATCAGTTAATACCGCCAAGACATCTTTTTCTGTTGCCAAAGAAATAACCTCTGCAGAATCATCAATCATTACCGGTTTATATGTTCCTACAAAATTTGCATAAGAATAATCTGGGTGAAAAGTTACACGTTCATAATCATCCTCATTGTCCTTGCCTAACAACTTCACGCGGTCGCTATTGATAGTAAAACTCTTACCAGTTCCCGGTGCACCGAAAAGAATTCTGTTTCTTGGAAATGGCGATTCGTAACCAGTCTTAAAAGGATCTTCCCGTTCCACATATGAATCATCTACAACTAATTCATCTAAATTTGCCAAAGCAGAATTTTCCATATATGGTCGATTGTCATAATATGTAAGGTAATCTAACAAATTATCCTTGTGAACTGCCGTGATATAAATTCCTAGTTTATTAGCAATACGTTCTATCCCCTTAGATGGCACATAGTCATTTGGAATAATTATTTGATTTCCAGGCCCATTTCTTGATCCATTTAAAGTGCCTGATATTTTTTCAATATCAGATTCATTACACTCTAAACTAAATGAATAATCATTATATTTGTCTACCGTATCGTTAACACCTATACAAAAGTATTTCATGTTGTTTGTAATCGCATAATTCCATGTTACTCCTCTTTCATAAGCGCCACTATCTCTTGTATCAAAATAATTCTTTGTATTATCTTGCTTATGAACCAAGGGATAAACAAAAACTGCGGCCTTTTCACCATTTGGCAAAGAGAATACGAACCCTCTGCGCTTTGTATTCTCTATTATTTGTTTTTCATCATCAGTTATTCCTAGATAACGATTTAGGGTTTCTAATGCTTGGTTTGTAGTGTATGCCACTTTTCATTACCTCCTAATTCCCATTCTCTGTGAGAATATCATAGACTGCATTTGCACAGCATTTTGCGGCAAGTGATGGAACTGCATTTCCTATCATTTTGTATAGTTCCATGTTACTACCTTCAAAAATATAATCATCTGCGAAGGTTTGCAGTCTAGCGGCCTCTCTAACCGTAAGGGTTCTGCATTGTGATGAATCTGGATGAATGTGTCTTAATCCATCTTTATATAAATGTGCAGGTATTAAATTACTTGGTTCATCCCACTTGATGACATGATATTTATGAACATTTGAATTCTTTCCTGTCATCTTTGTATATAATTCTTTTAGTGCAGAAATCGATACATATTTATTTCTTCCGGATTCAATATCCTCTGTCAAAAGTTTAAAAATCCCAACATCTCGATCACTCTGCCATCTAGCTACATGATTTGCAACCATGGGATCTGGTAATGAATGTCTTGTTCTAGCCCCATTATATTTCGAGTCTTCTTCCTGTGGGTATAATTTAGGCAAATCACCAATAGCTTCTCTTACCGTTATTTTTCTAGAAGATTTATATTTTGACAAAACAGAAAAATAGAAAGATTTCACAATTTCCTCACTATTTTCTTTAAATAAATCTTTTCGCACACCAAAAATGATTACTCTCTTACGATTCTGAGGAACCCCATACTCAGTAAAATCTATAACAGCTTTTTTCAAATCTTTCATGATATGATAGCCAACTGTTTCAAAACTCTCTTGAATAATATCAATTATCGGCCTATCTCCAGGTTTTGCACTTAATATCCCTGGGACATTTTCAAATAAAAATGCTTTAGGTTTATATCTTTCAAGAACCTTTATATAACTTTCAAAAAGGTAATTTCTGTAGTCATTTTTCATTCCATGTTCGTCCCGTACTCTTCCTGCAATCGAATATGCCTGACATGGAGGTCCACCAATAATCACATCAATCCCATCTGCATCTTCAATGAGTTTATCCAAGCCTATAGATGAACCATAGACTGGATCATCAGTCCACCCTTTAAATAAATCATCAGTTCTTTGTATGTCAAACCTTAGGACTCTCTGATCCGCATCCGAATACTTCCATTTTGTTCTTAATCTGTTTTCGAGATTTTGACATGGCACCTTTTCCCATTCAACTGCTGCAATAGTATCGTAATGCCCTGATTGTTCAAAGCCATCCATAAGGCCCCCACATCCAGCAAATAAGTCGATTGCTTTAATCTTAGCCATTATTTTTCTCTCCTATAATTTCTAGTATAGCTTTTCCTAATGCTTCACCTAACAAAGGTGGAACCGCATTTCCAACCTGTCTATCTTGCTTTGTTCTGGTTCCTGTAAACACAAAATCATCTGGGAATGATTGAATTCTTGCACTTTCTCTTACAGTTGGGACACGGTTCAATTCATAGTGAAAAAGATTTCTATGTCCTGTATCTACAGTTCGTGCCGGAGCATTACCATCCAATCGTGTCCAAGCCATATGAAATTTTCTGCTCTCTCCAACCCCTGCAGGCAAGTCCTTATAATTACCACCTTCCGGAACTAATGCGATAGTTTCTTTCACAAAATCTTTATGATTTGTTGCAACATGGTTTGAAAGAACCATACAGTTCTTCCTCATCATTTTCTGATACTCTGTAACTGCATCTTGCGAATAAACATCTTCGTTCGTGCCTAATTCATTATTTCTTGTAGGTAAATCCGATATTGCCTCACGGCAAGTACGATAAGGTCTATCTGTTCCCGGGCCAAACTGAGCTTCTGGAAAACAAGGTTCTCCTAAGTCTTTTCTAATTCCCATAAAAATCAGACGTTTTCTCATCTGTGGCACTCCATAATCACAGGCTTTTAATACTTCACAATCAATATTATATCCCATATCTCGAAATCTCTTGAGAATTTCTTCCTTGATTTGACCTTTATATAAAGTTGCCATTCCTGGAACATTCTCAATAATAAAAGCTTTAGGCTTATACTGTTTTACCATTTCAATTACAGCTAGATATAATTTATTTCTCTCGTCATCAAAATTACGAGGTCCTGTTAATGAAAATCCCTGGCAAGGTGGTCCTGCAATAATTACATCTATTGTTTTATCTCTAGCTATTTTCTTTATCTCATCAAACGTTTCCTGCTTGGATAAATCTGCATTCAACGGCTTTGCACCATTATGGTTAAGTGCGAATGTGTTAAGGGCATCTTGGTCATTGTCAACGCCAACAATGATATCAAATCCCGCATCCATAAATCCTTTCGATAATCCACCGCATCCTGCGAATAAATCTATTGCATTCATTTATTTGTTATCCTCCGTTAGTTTTTCTTGTTTAAACTCACAAATATCAGAAATATCGCAATCTAAACTTGAACATATTTTCATTAGCACTTCCATGCTAACAACTTGATTTTTACTTAACTTTGCAAGTGTATTTGTCCCAATACCCGTAACTTTTCTCAAATCACTCTTATTGGGCATTCCTTTATCAATCATTAATTTCCATAATTTATTATAGCTTACTTCCATCTCTTTCCTCCGATTCAGATGCATAATCAAACCCAATTTATATTATATATAGAGAAATCATTTTTATCAATGGAGAAATAAAATATTTCGCCCTTTATATATTTAAGACTGAACCCCTCTAGGGTTCAACTTCTTGTTATTTATTTCCTAGTGTCAACCCTGCTGAGTAAACCAATACCCACTCAGCTATCTGCAAGCATCAAAAAAGGACTTTCCGCAAGACTTCATATATCTTTTAACGCTAGTCTTTGAGAAAGTCCTTTGTTTTTTACACTATATTTACTTGTTAGGGTTCACCTTCGACATCAAGACTACCATCTCCACATGAAATTATTAGGCTATTTCATGCATAATCGGTTATAGCACTATTTTTCAATGATTATAGCGTCTTTTCTTGTTCTTAATCATCTACTCAGTCCTCTTGCGAAAATAGGCTATTTTATTAGATTATTCATTTTAAGAGCCTTTTCAATTCTGGATTGAAATTCTTCCTCTTGTTCAAGTTCATAATTTTCTTCTATCTCTGCTTCGCATTGTGGACATATATATTCCTTCAAAAACACATCATCCCCAAATGAAAATTCTGATAAATTATCAATGCCATAAAAATTCCCGCATACTTCACATTTATAATACATTTCATCTGGGTTCAAAGGATGAAGACTGATTATTCCGTTTTTACCTGATGTTCTTAAATAAAGCATAAAGATAATATCTCCGTTACTATTTTGGCACTACCATATATCACTCTTTTCTTCTATATTATCAAGTAACATAGAACACAAAAATTCATCTAATTTTCATCAACTAACTGTGTTAATTATGCTTTTTAGAGCCGTACTTGGTTTGCTTTCTTTTAGGACCATCTTCCGTTTGCTCCATATTACTGCGTTTATTTTTCGCAAATCACAAGTAAACACTTCTGTATAATCGACCCAATCTCAATATTCCTGTCTATCCAACCATAAAATTTCCTAGATTTTTCAAGGCTTTTAGGACATTTTTTGCGGTATTATTTCCAGTAACCAAAACTATCGAAATTGCCTTATTTCAAGCCTTTTTTACACTTTTACTTGTGTACCTTAGTCAACAGAACTACGCTCTCCACATGCACCGTATGAGGGAACTGATCCACCGCGCGCACCTTCGTAAGCTCGTAGCCTTTCTCGCGCAGGAACTTCACATCCCTTGCGAGTGTTGCGCTGTCGCAGCTGACATACACAACACGCTCCGGCTGCATGTCAACAATCGTCTGAAGCAGCGATTCCTCGCAGCCTTTGCGCGGCGGATCGACAACAATCACATCTGCGTGTGCTTTCTCACCATTGTGCGTCTTCGCATATTCTTTATAATAATCCGGCAGAACTTCCTCGGCTTTTCCGACATAAAATTCTGCATTTTTAATTCCGTTAATCTTAGCATTATTTTTTGCATCATCAATCGCCTGCGGCACGATCTCCACACCGTACACCCGCTTTGCCTTCTGAGCAAGGAACAGGGAAATTGTTCCGATTCCGCAGTACAGATCCCACACCGTTTCCTCACCGGTCAGGTCTGCATAATCCAACGCCAGCTCATATAATTTCTCTGTCTGCACCGGATTCACCTGATAAAATGACAGTGGTGAAATCTGATACTTTACATTTCCGATATAGTCTGTGATAAATGTCTGTCCCCACAGAAGTTTAATCTTATCTCCCATAATAACATTCGTCTTTGCACGATTCACATTAACAGTAATACTTGTCATTCCCGGAATTTTTCGCAGACGCTCCACAAGAACTTCTGCGTGCGGCAGTTTTTCTCCATTTAAGATCAGACAGACCATAATCTCATCGGTTTTGAAACCGTAACGAATCAACACATGGCGCACAAGACCGGTATGCTTTTCTTCATTATAAGATAGAATCTTGTATTCTTCCATAAATGCAAGAATACACTCCAGAATCTCTTTATTTACCGGAACACCAAGAATGCAGTCTGTATTTGAAATAATATTGTGCGTTCTTCCGGCATAAAATCCGGCAATCACATGTCCTTCTTTATCTGTGCCGATTGGAAACTGTGCCTTATTCCTGTAACAGAACGGCTGATAGTCCGCTGCACCTGCCTTTTCAGTACCCGCAGCAGCCGCAACTTCTGCGGTTTCGCCGCGTTCCATCCCAACAACCGGCTCCATGATCTCATCTAAAAGCTCCGCTGGCACACCACCGATCCGTTCCAGATTGCCGCACACTTTTCCCTCTTTAAATGCAAGCTGCGCCGAATATTTCATTTCCTGAATCTGACAGCCACCACATTTTCTCGCCATCGGACATGCCGGTGTCTTCACTCTCGCCTCGGACGACGTCAGGATCTTCTGTAATCTCGCATAGCCATAGTGCTTCTTCGCTTTCATGACTTTCGCTTCGATCACATCTCCGATCATGGCATCTTTAATAAAGAGGGTATAGCCATCAACTTTGCCTATGCCCTCTCCATTTACGCCGATATCTTCAATTGTAACTGTTACAACATTGTTTTTTTGCATATCTTTCTCCACTTAAATTGAATCTTATCGCTGCATCTTTGTAATTTTATTTTCCTACACAATCGTCTTTCTCAGATTGGATTCAAATAACCGGTTGTATCCAAGCCAGTCATTGTTCTTCTTGTCTTTGAAAAGTTCCGTCAGTGTCTGCATCTTCGCATCGGTTGCATCTGCGAAATTCAGTGCCAGTGCCTCTGCCAGCGCAGGTTTCTTCGGTGAACCATACTCTAATTCTCCATGATGCGCAACGATACAGTGCTTTAATTCACTTGCCAACTGCTCCGGAAATCCCGGAATACTTCTGACTGCATCAGAGATCATCTCCACACCGATCACGATATGTCCAAGCAGCTGTCCATCGTCTGTATAATCATTTGTCGGGAACGGTGACAATTCTTTTGTCTTTCCGATATCGTGACAAATGGCTGCAGCATATAGCAGATCTTTGTTGAGAATCGGATATGCACTCACCATGTATTCGCACATTTTCACGACGCTTAATGTATGTTCCAGAAGTCCTCCGGCAAATCCATGATGAACGGTCTTTGCTGCAGAATGTCCGACAAATGTCTTGATAAATGCTTCATCATTTACAAAATAATACTCTACCGCCTGACGCAGATAGTCATTATCGATCTTCTTCACATATCCGATCAGTTCTTCAAACATACTGTCTGTGCTTTTCTCGGTTGTCGGCATGTAGTCTGCTGCCACATACTCATCTTCATACGCCTTACGGATCTGACGGATATTGAGCTGCAGATTGTTATTATAACTGATCACATCGCCAAATACTTCGATAAAATCCATCTCATCATAGTCTGCGATTCCATTAGAATTCGGATCCCAGACCTTTCCGTCCAGTGTTCCTGTCTTATCCTGCAGGATCAGATTGTCATATGGCTTCCCGTTTCTTGTCTCTGCGCTTCTTTTTCCTTTGCACAGATAAATATTTCGGATGGTTTCGCCTTCTACTAATGTGTTGATATATCTCATATTTTATAGCCTCTTTCTATTATTTATTTCCCACTGTAGCATTAAAATGCACAGCAACATACTGATCTTTCGCACCGCGTCTGTAACCTTTGATCAACAAATGTGTGCCTTCTTTTTCTTCCATCAAAAGTTCATGATACTGTTCAAAATTCTCTATATCTGTTCCTCCTATCGCAGTCAGCACATCCCCGCTCTGGATACCGGCACGCATCGCCGGAGAATCTGCTTCTACTTTATCTACATAGATTCCTCTTGGAATCCCGCGATCTTCCGCTATATTCTCGGACACATCCGTTGCATGGATTCCGATGTACGGAACGCTCTCTCCGTTCGCCAGAAACTGCATAACATCTTTGATGTCTGAAATCGCATATGCATGCATCAGTTCTTCTTTCGCATCTTCGCCTGCCGCATCACAGATAATTCCAACCACTTCTCCCTGCCGGTTAAACATAATACCACTGCCTCCGGTAAATCCGGCAAGCTCTGCTCCCAGAATATGATATGTACCATCAGCCCACTCTGCTTTCTCGGTACTGGATCTCAGCACACCATATCCCACTGCATCGCCCTGCCCGAAAAGCATACCAAGCAACACGGTGGTGTCACCCTTCTTCACCTCATAGGAACTGCCAAGCGCTGCAAGCCGGATACTCTTTGCCGTCTTTTCTTCCAGCTGTGATTCCTTCACTGCGTAAATCGTCAGTTCTAGATTCGCATCGCTCTTCTTCTCTGTAACCCGATACTTTTTTCCATCACAGAATGTTGCCTGGATCTGCTGTGTTTCTCCCACTTCCATCGTCGGTCCCAGGATCAGAAGTTCCTGCCCGTTGTCTGCGATCAGGACACCGGATACCGACTGACTCTCACTGACAAACTCTTTATTGCCAATCGTTGCACCCGTCAGTACAAGAAGCGATACTACACTTTTCTTTCCTTTCTTCGCAACATCACTTAATGACTTCACAGACTTGCTGTAATTATCTTTCTTCTGTCCGTTTCCATCTTTCCCGGATCTGTCTGTTTCATTTTCTGCAGTCTGCTTCGTGTCTCTTGGAATCGTCACTTCATCCGGATCGCCGGACATTCTGCTTTCCACCCATGGTTTGAACACACTAAAAGTAAAGCAGGCAACCAGTCCGATAAAAATTCCCACGCCTATCTTACGCAGAATTCTCTTCTTCCGCTTTCCTGTGCCACCCACTTCATCTTTGATGACTTCCTGTAAAAAAGAATACTCCGGAGTCTCGTTCATTTCTGATTCTTCTTGCTGTCTTTTTTGCTCATCCATAGGTCTTCGCGTCTCCTTCGCAATCCTTTTTCTAGTATAGCGTATCACCTGCAAATGTTCAATATTTATCCTTTTCTTTATCCTGCAAATAAGGTAGAATATATCCAGGTGAGAATTATGAATAAGAAAACATTAGCAAAACTGGAATATAACAAAATTATCGAACAATTAATAGAACATGCCTCTTCTTTCAGTGGAAAAGAACTGTGCAGAAGACTGAAACCGATGACAGACATTTCTGCCATCAGGAGCGCGCAGGATGAGACTGCGGCCGCTTTTACAAGGATCGTGAAGAAGGGACGCCCGTCTTTTAGCGGCTGCAATCCGGTCAACGATTCCATCCGCCGACTAGAGATCGGCGGAGTGCTCGGAAGCGGGGAACTTCTCCGCATCTGCAAATTATTAGAGACTGCCGGTCGTGCAAGAGCTTATGGCAGACATGACAATGCCGATGAGATGGAAGATTGTCTGGACGGCTATTTTGAACAGCTCAATCCGGTAACCATTCTGGTAAATGAGATCCGCCGCTGCGTTATCGACGAGGATGAAATCAGTGACGATGCCAGTCCAGGATTAAAACATGTCCGCCGGGCAATGAACCAGATCAATGACAAAGTACACGCCACTCTTTCCAATATGGTAAATGGATCTCTCCGCACTTATTTACAGGATCCGATCATTACGATGCGTGGCGACCGCTATTGCATCCCGGTCAAAGCTGAGTACCGCAGCCAGGTTTCCGGTATGATCCACGATCAGTCTGCAACCGGTTCTACACTTTTCATTGAACCGATGGCTGTCGTAAAACTGAATAACGATTTAAAAGAATTATATGGGCAGGAGCAGGAAGAGATTCAGAAGGTTCTGGCACGTCTGAGTGCAGACGCTGCCGAATATACAACGGAAATCCACACCTGTTATACAATCCTGCGTCAGCTTGATTTTATTTTCGCAAAGGGTGCGCTTGCACTTGATATGAATGCGAGCCAGCCGATTTTTAACACGGAAGGAAGAATCCACATCCGGGAAGGAAGACATCCCCTTTTAGATAAGAAAAATGTCGTTCCGATCACGCTTACACTGGGGGATACATTTGATCTTCTCATTGTCACCGGACCGAATACCGGTGGTAAGACGGTTTCGCTTAAGACCGTTGGCCTTTTTACTCTGATGGGACAGGCAGGGCTTCACATTCCGGCACTGGACCGTTCCGAGCTTGCCGTATTTCATGATGTATATGCCGATATCGGAGACGAGCAGAGCATTGAACAAAGCCTCAGTACATTCTCTTCTCATATGACGAATATCGTTTCCTTTTTGAAACAGGTAGACGAACACTCTCTCGTTCTTTTTGATGAGCTGGGTGCCGGAACTGATCCGACCGAAGGTGCAGCACTTGCGACTTCTATTTTGAATCATCTTCACAGCCGCGGCATCCGCACGATGGCAACAACGCATTACAGCGAACTGAAAGTCTATGCACTGTCTACGCCGGGCGTGGAAAATGCGTCCTGTGAGTTCGACGTTGAGACGCTCCGCCCGACCTACAGGCTTCTGATCGGCATTCCTGGAAAAAGTAACGCTTTTGCTATCGCTTCCAGACTGGGGATTCCGGATTACATCATCGAAGATGCGAAGACACATCTGACCGAACAGGATGAATCTTTCGAGGACATTCTGACAGATCTGGAGACGAGCCGTAAGACATTGGACAAAGAGCGTGAGACGATCGCTGCTTACAAGCGTGAGATCGAACGCCTGAAAATGGAAACCTCCCAGAAGCAGGAGAAGTTAGAAGCCCAGCGAGACCGTATTTTACGTGAGGCAAATGAAAAAGCACATGCTATTCTGGAAGATGCCAAAGAGACTGCCGATGAGACAATGCGAAATTTCCACAAATTCGGCAAGGCGAATATTTCTGCCGCCGAGATGGAGAAAGAACGTGAACGTCTCCGCAAGAAGATGGCGAAAACCCGTTCCGGCATGACACCAGAACCAGCGAAACCGAAGAAACAATACAAACCGTCAGATTTCAAACTTGGCGAATCGGTTAAGGTTCTGAGCATGAATCTTACCGGTTCGGTTGTATCTCTTCCGGATGCAAAGGGCAATCTGGATGTACAGATGGGAATTTTACGCTCCAAAGTAAACATTTCCGATTTGGAGATCATCGACGAGAAGCCGAACTATCTTCAAAAGACAGCGAAGCGTACCGGCAAAGGCAAGATCAAGATGAACAAATCACTTACCGTTGCTACTGAGATCAATTTACTCGGTAAGACAGTCGATGAAGCGGTCGCTGAACTGGACAAATATCTGGATGACGCGAGCCTTGCACATTTAAGCTCTGTCCGCATTGTCCACGGAAAAGGAACCGGTGCACTGCGTCAGGGCATCCACAAATACCTGAAGCGCCAGAAACATGTCAAATCCTTCCGGCTCGGTGCTTTCGGAGAAGGTGACGCCGGAGTTACAATCGCAGAACTCAGATAGAACACTGCGAACGAAGGGAGACTATTTTATATGGTAAATAAACAGAAAATTTTAATCGTAGACGATGATGAAAATATCGCCGAACTGATTTCCTTATATTTAACAAAAGAATGTTTTGACACGATGATGGTCCATGACGGTGAAGAAGCACTTGTCGCATTTGACACTTACCAGCCGAATCTGATGCTTCTGGATCTCATGCTTCCGGGCATTGACGGCTATCAGGTCTGCCGTGAGATCCGTGCAAGATCGAACACACCGATCATTATGCTGTCTGCCAAAGGCGAGGTTTTTGACAAAGTACTTGGGCTGGAAATGGGCGCTGATGATTATATTATGAAACCATTTGATTCCAAAGAAATGGTTGCCCGTGTAAAAGCTGTTCTCCGTCGCTACCAACCGGGACAGAAGATGGAATCTCCGGTGGAAGACAAAAGTAAGCGTGTCGAATATCCGGGCATTTCCATTAACCTTACCAACTATTCGGTTATTGTGGATGGCCAGACTGTCGATATGCCGCCAAAGGAACTGGAACTTCTCTATTTCCTTGCTGCTTCTCCGAATCAGGTATTCACAAGAGAGCAGCTTCTGGATCAGATCTGGGGATATGAATACATTGGCGATACCCGTACAGTAGACGTACATATCAAACGTCTCCGCGAGAAGATCAAAGATCATGCTACATGGGGACTTGCTACTGTCTGGGGTATTGGTTACAAATTTGAAGTAAAATAAGAAATAAACCACAGAGGCACTACATGAAAAGTACATTATATTTGAAATTTGTTATTGTATATATCATTTTCGGTTTCCTGAGCCTTTTTACGATCGCAACACTCGGCTCTGGCTTAGTCAGTGATCCGCTGACAGCCAACACCGGTTCATCCGTTCATCAGGAAGCGAATATCATTGCAACGAATTACCTGCCGCAATATTTTTATGGAAATATTACGCTCAACGATGTTCATCTGCAACTGTCCGGTATCGAATCGCATCTGAATGCTGCATGCTGGTTTGTTGACCGCAACGGCAAAGTGCTGACCTCGGCATCCTCCGGTGATTTTCCTTCCGCTCCGACCAGAATTGCGAACTTTGATCCGGCAGAAATTGGCAATAACCAATATGAGGTCAGTGATTACCACGGTTACTTTAATGAAGATGTACTCACGGTCATTGCACCAGTGAACAGTAACTATACTTCTCAGGGATATTTGATCATCCACAAAGACTTGAGCAGTGTTTCCGAGACACAGCATTATCTTCTGAATGCAGCTTATACGTGCTTTCTCGTCATCTACATTCTGTCCTTTATGATTCTGCTGGCGTTCCAGTTTTTCGTTTACCGGCCGCTCAGCAAGATCACGGAAGCCGCCAAGCAGTATGCTTCCGGCAATCTGGATTACGAGATACCTGTCAACACCGAAGACGAGATGGGATACCTTTCCGCATCCCTCAACTATATGTCTTCCCAGCTTCGGGATATGGAAGACTACCAGAAGAAATTTGTTGCAAATGTCTCCCATGATTTCCGTTCTCCGCTGACCTCCATCAAAGGCTATGTGGAAGCGATGGCAGATGGTACGATCCCGCCGGAATTACAGGGAAAATATCTGAAAATCATTTTATTTGAGACAGAGCGTCTGACGGATTTGACGCACGATCTTCTGACGTTGAATGAATTTGATACGGAACATCTTCTGTTAGATAAAGTGTCATTTGATATTCATGAGATAATCAAAAACGTAGCCGCTTCCTTTGAAGGGCGCTGCACCCAGAAGAAGATTTCGATTGAACTTCTTTTCGCAACCAAACATCTCTATATCTTTGCAGACAAGAGGAAGATCCAGCAGGTTCTTTATAATCTGATCGATAATGCGATCAAATTCAGTGATCAGGATTCTTCCATTACGATCGAGACAACCGAGCGTGGCGATAAAGTTTACACGTCTGTCAAAGATTACGGTATCGGTATTCCGCGAAATGCACTGAATAAGATCTGGGAACGTTTTTACAAAACTGATCTTTCCCGTGGCAAAGATAAGAAAGGAACCGGACTCGGTCTTGCCATCGTCAAAGAAGCCATACAGGCTCATGGAGAAAATATCAACGTTATCAGCACAGAAGGTGTCGGAACAGAATTTATCTTCTCCCTGCCGAAATCATCTGAAACGAGCAAATAGGCAGAGAAACTGACTTATAAAAACAAGTCAATTTCTCTGCTATTTGTGCCACTCATATCTGTATTCTCCTATATTCTATGTTTAGAAACATGTAAATGCTCCGTCGATCACGAAATCAGATCCGGTTGTAAATGTGCTTGTATCACCTGCCAGATATACACAAATGGATTCCAGTTCTTCCGGTTTACCCATTCTTCCAAGTGGCGCCATCTCGTTCCATTTCTCGATCAGCGGAATCAGTGTCGGAGAGTTCAGTGTCAGTTCTGTGCCGATATATCCAGGGCTGATGCAGTTGACACGCACACCGCGTTTTGCCCACTCGATCGCGAGAGATTTTGTCAACTGGATCACACCTGCTTTAGATGCATTGTATGCACACTGTGGCTGTGGGACATTAACAATATGTGCAGACATGGATGCAGTATTGATGATAGATCCGCCGCCGTGAGCCAGCATATATTTTCCTGCTGCGATATCTGTTAAGAAAATACCGTTCAGGTTGATGTTAATAACCTTTGACCACTGCTCATAAGTCATCTCTTCTGCCGGCGCGTTGATGCAGATACCTGCGTTGTTATGACAGAAATCCAGTCCGCCAAGTTCCTTTACAACTGTCTCTACCATCTCGTCAACCTGCTCTTTGTTCGTGCAGTCTGTCTGGATCGCAATGACTTTTCTTCCTGTCTTCTCAGCCAATTCTGCCGCTGTCTTCTTTGCTTCCTCGATATCAAGGTCAACGATTGCCACATCAGCTCCTGCCTCTGCAAATGCAGTTGCGGTACATTTACCGATTCCTCTTGCTGCTCCTGTTACAAAACCTTTCTTTCCATCCAGTCTCATTTTCTCAATAATTCCCATGATGATTCCTCCTTATTTATAGTGTGTTTTTACGTTTTGAATCATTTTATAATTTTATTTTATAAAATCGTTTTATATAATGTATTTACAGAATAGCCTACTTAAAGAAAATATACAATACTGTAAACTTCACAATCTTTTACCCTCGAATTTGTGAAATACTTACAATCTCAATCTGTCTCTGGACGATTGCGCTTTTATTATGTATACTTGTCTTATATCTTTTTATTAATTGATTTTGTAAAATAGGGGACTAGATTATGGATTTTTTCACACTTACAGATATAAAATTAAAGAATTTGTCGGATGTGTACTCATTTATTTACCAGCATCCGTCCTGCCCGAAGCAGATGATCGCAAATGAGCTGTGTATCAGTCTTCCAACGGTATCCCAACATTTGAACACACTTCTGGATGCTTCTCTTATCAAGACATGCGGAAGGCTGGATTCCACGGTCGGACGCCGTGCGGTTGCCTATCAGGTAGAAGCGCTTGCGCGTATTGCGATCGGGATCGAACTGCTACCGCACCGGGCGACGATTGTTGCACTTAATTTATATGGAAAGGTGATTGCACGCGAGAAGATTTCTCTGGATTTTGCACCGACAGATGATTATTTCATTTCTCTGAAGGATACCGTGCGGAACTTTATGAATACCAATCACTACAAAGAAGACACGGTGCTTGGCATCGGACTTGGTGTACAGGGACTGATTTCCCCGGATGGAGAAAGTTTTACTTATGGTGAGATCTTAAACAGTACCGGACTGCGTCTGGATACTTTTGCAAATGCATTTCGTTTTCCATGCAAACTCATTCACGATGCGGAATGTGCCTGCTACAGCGAGTTATGGGAGCGGCGTTCTCTGACTGATGCTATTTACATTTCTCTTGGGCAGCATCTGGGCGGCGCCGTGCTGATTGACGGAAAACTGCAGGTCGGCGCTACCGGAAAGAGCGGTACTTTCGAGCATATGACGCTCGTCCCGGACGGACTTACCTGTTACTGTGGCAAGAAAGGCTGCGCTGAATGTTATTGTTCCGGTCATGCTCTGTTAGGTTCTGATGCCGAAGATATCCATCAGGAACTGGAAACCTTCTTTGAAAAAAAAGCAGCCGGTGATTCCGACTGCCTGGCTCGTCTGGATCACTATCTTTCCGATGTTGCCGTACTGATCAACAACCTGCACATGGTTTTGGAAACACCGGTCATTCTAGGCGGACACATTGCGTCTTATTTCACCGATGAGGACCTCGATCTGATCCGTGAAAAGGTAGCCGCGCGCTCCACATTCGACAGCAATGTTACTTACATTCTCTCCGGCAAATGCAAAAAAGACGCCGTAGCAATCGGCGCCGCAGTTCCATATATTCAGAGTTTCACCGAGCAGTTTGTCGCTCATTTGAGGCAGGATATTTAAGTGGACTCCCGATAGACGGTTAATCCGCATACTTATGATTACAAAAGTAACCGCTTAGTTTGTCAGACTGGGGCGGTTATTTTTGTGGTTTATGATTATCCTTGCCGAATGTGTATCCAGCACAAAAGCAGGTGATGCCAAAGCTCACAACTGCAACTATTTTATATGATTAACTATATACAGCAAAAACGGCGTTAAATATCCAAGAAGCATGAAAGCTCCCCCTCCTATGAAGAATCCGATTCCTCCTGTTATAAGTGCTATACAAAAAAGTATTAATCCCGGTTTTAACATATACACGTACCTCCGATTCTTCTTCATACCTTAGTTTCCCCAGCGCATACTCCGCTTGTAACCTCTACATATATAGTAACCACAAAACTTCCCATTTTGTGACATAAAATGGGAAGTTTTGTGATTTTTGTGCATTTTATATAATTATGGAAATGTGCTGTTTCTTGCCAGGTTAATCCCAGCAAGGATCAAAAGCACTGCTAACGTGATAACCAATTAAATTATAAATATAGCACATTTTTATTTCAGATGATTTCCCAAATACACAATTGACGGTGCCAAGAAACCAATAATTGCGCCTCCCATCAATGCTGCATCTGTTAATTCTCCACCCGGGAGTCCTACTACAAGCATTCCAATACCAGCAGTAAAAATCGATACCACTAGCAATAACCATCCTTTCATTTTCTTCACCTCTTTATTTTTGAACTACCTTTTTATATGCTTCATCTCCACTTCTGCATACCAATTTCGGAGCAAAACTAATTGACGCACCTCCTCCGAACGATACTGACGGAGTTGGCGCAGCTGATACAACTATATGACCATAATTTGACGCAATACCTACCTGTGTTACCTTTTTTCCAATACTCCATGATGTTGTAATGCTGCCAGCCATAGCTACATTTTTATATCTTTTTTTATCTGTATCCCAGTTTTTTCCCATTGTAATTCGTGTAAATACACCTCTTCCAGCATCTTTAGTTTTTACAATTGCATTCTGAGAAGTTACCCCCTGGTCTTTATGTCCGTATTTATAATATTTAACCGTAGCACTTGAAGAATCCTTTGTAAAATTTTCACTGGTTGTCGTAGCCGCAATATCTGTTACTAATGCCGCTGGTTCCTTGCTCCATGACCATGTCATTTTTGTTTTTAAATCCGTTTGATCTTTTTTAGGCGTAAATTTTAAACAGCTTATCGTATACGTCACTTTTCCATAGTGTTCTTTTCCTTTCAATGGTTTTTTCAGTGCTATAATATCCGCTTCTGTAAACCCATTATTTTTCAATTCAACATTTGATGCTTTTTGAGCCGCTTTAAGCATATCGTATTCTGATACTTCTCTTGTATATGTATTTGCAGCAGCTTTAGCCGCGCTAAATACAATATCTTCATCAGATTCATTGTCACATATTTCGTTATCGTTTTCAAGCACTTCTTGATTATCTGATTCCTGTGCATATACCGTTGTGGAATTTACAGATGCTCCAAACACTAATGCCCCTGTCAATACGCCAATTAATGCTAACGATACAATTCTTTTCTTCATAACATTTTCTCCTTTTGTCTTTATTTTTCGGATCCGTTTTTGTTTTGTTTACAGTATCATTATTTTTTTAATTTGTCAATAAATTATTATTTTATATTTTTATTACTTTTTACCTATAGACTTAATTTCTCTTTTGCGTTATAGCATGAACAGGCAACAACTTAGGAGGACGACATGATGAAAAAATTTAAAAAGCAAAAGCTTACTAAAAAGCAACTGGAAATCATGAAGATCTTATGGAACAGTCCAACCCCTATGATTGCCTCTGATATTGAAAAGAGTAATCCTTCTTTGAACATCAATACCATACAGGCTTGTCTGCGGGCACTGATGAAAGCAGAATATATCAAAGTCGCAGATATTGTATATAGCGGAACCGTATTGACACGAAGCTATACACCATGTGTTTCAAAAGAAGAATATTTCAATGAATCATTCAGAGACATTGTTGGATCTTCCCCCTTCGCTCTCTTCGCTTCATTGATAGACGCGGAGACGGACGCCGAAGAATTAGAGCAATTAGAACAGTTAATTGCTAAGAAAAAAGAAGAACTGAAAAAGGAGCAATAAGCAATTTATGGAACTTTCTCTCGGACCATTTCTTACTTGTCTGACGACAAGTATGATTTTAACCGTGTATTTTTATTATGTTTTATATAGGAAAAAGACATTTTTTGCACAGGGAAAACGCTTTGTATTTATTGGAATCATATTGATTCTTCTGCGCATGGCAGTTCCCTTGAATTTTCCTTTTACTTACACACTTCGATCAGAACATATTTTGCCAACGTTAATCGGATTTCTATATGATACCACACCATTTCATGGATGGAGTATTTTAGATATCCTATATCGCATTGTTTTTATTGGTGCTGTTATTCAATTAATCCGGCTATTGATCAGCAAGATAAGATTGAATAACTATATAAAGGGATTTGAAGTAAAAGACACTGCCGAGTATCATCACTTATATGAACTGGCATCGCACTATACAACTGACAATATCCGCATTGCCGTGCTGCCGGATACTATTTCTCCGGCTATTACCGGACTTTGCACACCAACATTACTATTACCGGATATTTCTTTTACCGACACAGAACTGGAATATGTTTTCAAACACGAACTCATGCATTATAAAAAACATGATCTATGGATCACGTTACTGGTAGATGTCGTCTGCTGTATTCACTGGTGGAATCCATTGATCTATCTTCTAAAAAAAGAGTATACACTCTTTATGGAAGTTTCCAACGATCAGGCAATCCTGCAGAACAGCAGCCGAAAAGAACATATCCAATATGCCAATTTAATTGTGTCCACTGCAAAGACTGTACATTACAGGCAATGTGCACACCATGCATTATCCATGAACTTTGTTGGAAAGAGTCCATCTAATTTGCGAACACGAATCAAATTTATCACAACAGATTTTACTGATGAAAAACGAAAAAATATATCCCGAATTTTTCAGTCAGCATTTATCACTATATTGTTGATATTTTCTTTTGTATTCGTGACAGAGTTAGTTTTCCCAGATCCCGAAGGCGTTATGGCTATCACTTCAGAAAATGCTTACTTCATCCATCCCAAACATTCTTCAAATTATGATTTATATGTAGATGGAAAATATTTAACAACTTTAGATCATATCCCTGAGGAAATGACCGATTTTCAGATAAAGGAGCAATAAATATATGAAAAAAAGAGTCAAATTAATTCCAGTTTATCTATTAGTATTTAGCTTATTTGCACCATGTACTACGCAGGCTTCCACAAATATTACTCATTCCACTTATACGGCAACGCCTCAGAAAATCTCTATCTCTCCAAGACGTGGTGATGTTATCGAGTGGAGATATAAAACAGTAAATGGTGTTCTGTACAAGCGGAAATACAATAAAACGACTCATAAATGGATTGGCAAGTGGGTTAAGGCTTAGTAACTTCAATTCATCCTATTTTCAAAGACAGCTCCCCGATACACTACTGTACCGGGGAGCTGTTTAAAATTGCTTATTCATTTTATTTACTCATACCGCCGTCAAGTACTACGATCTGATTAGTTGCTACTCCGTAACCAAGCATTTTCTGATATGCTTCTGCTACGTCTTCGCCTTGTCCATCTCCGACAAGTACGAATACAGAGGTCTTTCCGGCTTTCTGCACTTCTTCTTTCAATGCACTTCCGTCATTTTCTTTTACAGATGCTGACACAGCTCCGTCGATATGACCTGCATCGTAATCTGCTTTTACACGAACATCCAGTACGTTACAGATCTTGATCTCTCCTGTCATTGCTGTTGTAAGTTGACTCTTTGTCATAGTCTGCACTGCTTCTCCTGTTTTCAATGTTCCCATTCCGATAAGATACTGTGGCGCTTCATATGGATTCTTTGCCATGGATGACCATTCCGGATCCATAGACCACTGTCCGCTTTCCAAGATATAGATGTCATCATTGTTGATTCCCATCAGACTTCTTGCGACTTTTACTCCAATTTGTGCAATTTCGCCACCATAATAGCAGATAAATACATGTTTTTTACCGTTTTCATTGGACAAGCCCACTTTCTTCAGATTCTCTACACATTGATCAGCTGCAAGGTAATCGTATTCATCAGACATCATCGGGGCACCAAGTGCGCTGATCACATGTGCTTTTGTATAAGAACCCATGTCCAGTCCGCTCTTATCTATGTTCTGGCGCACGTCGATCAATTCGTATTCGCTGTTACCGGATGCAAGTGACGTAAGTACATCTTTCGCTGTAACATACTGATATGCGCTGGATTTTACAGTAACCTGACACTCTTTTTTCTGGTCTTCTCCAGATACACTGATCACTGCTTTTCCTTCTCCTACCGGTGTGATCACACCCTTTTCTACAGTTGCAACTGCTTCATCGGAAGACTCCCATGTCAGCTTGTCTGTATCGATTCCACTTGCTGTTACTGTCGCTGTATATCCATCTTTTACATACAATGTTACTTCAGATTTATCAATTTTTAATTCCGGTTTCTCGTCAATCGGCGGTTTCGGCTCATCCGGTTTTGATGGCTTCTTCACCAGTTTCTTTGTCTTAAATGTCTTTGTCTTACTATATTTGCTGTACTTCTTGCCATTCAGACTGCGTACTTTTACAGAATACTTTGTATTTCCTTTCAGATTCTTTAATGTGACCGCTGTCTTTTTGGTTGTCACTTTCTTCCAGCTCTTTTTGCCCTTTGCTTTGTAAGCAACGCGGTATTTCTTCGCATTTTTTGCTTTCTTCCATTTTACTTTCACGGTTGCTGTCTTCGTGTTGCTGGTGCTCTTGTAGACTTTCACTGTCTTAGCCTTTACTGCTGCCGGTTTCTTCGCTGCTGCCTCACTGACATTTGGCAATAACATAGACAATGCTACTGCTATCATCAGTCCAAACATCAGCACTCGTTTTGCTTGATTTTTCAATACTTTTTCCTTCCTTTCCTTCTGGTTATAATGTTATTTTGCGCCAATAGTTCTTAGCTCCATTCTACAGAAGGTGTGGTTGGAAAACAAATTCGAAATTAATATAAGTATTATAGATAACTTATATAAAAAAAGTGTCGCAGTAACGATTTTTTTAATCGGTACTACGACACTATCTTTTCTAAAACATCTATTGCATCCGAAAGAAGCTGCCAGTGGCAGGTTTTGTGGGTGCTTCTTCACTTTATTTACTCATACCACCATCACAGCAGTCCTGTTTTCTCTTGAAATTCTTCCAGGGAGTCCGCTCTCGCGGCGACTTTCAACCAGCTTGTTAAAAACTGCAAATCTTTTTCTGATTCAATCCGGGTTTGAAGTGCTTCCGGTATATCGCCAAACTCCTGTAAGAGTTCCAGTAGAGAATCACGTATTCCGACAGCTTTGCCTTCACGCAGTCCAGCCGCTTCGCCATCTGCATATTCTTCCATGCGTATTAACCTTTCCCGCTTTTCCCATGTGTAATCCAGATGTGTCATTTTCTTTACTTCATCCTTTCTTCTCCTGAAAAAATCTTCCAATACATGATGATCTATACAATCATGTATCGCACTGTCAACTGCCTCTTCCAGATTCATTTGCTGTCTTTGATTCTCTCTTACTTTTTCCACAAAGTATGTATATCCCTCCAGCACTGTTGATTTCTTTTTCAACTTCTGATTATTTTCCGGATTGATATTATAAACCTTGCAGATGATCTCTATCTGTGGTTCCTGTGCTTTGTGGTAAAAAGAATCCGACAATCTCATTTCTTCGTATTCCGGTTTCTTTTGCATCCCATTATAAAATACAATAAAGTGCGGTGTCGGTATCTGTATTTGCCTTCTGCTGAATAAATCTTTGTCATTATCTTTCAACCAGTCTTCCAGCGCATTTTCTTTGCTTTCCATTAACATGGAAAACACATCGCTTTTGTACTCTCTGTTTTTTCTCATGAATTTCTCCCTTCTTTGATTATGAGTCCTTCACAAGAAATTTGTGCGGTCTTTTAAGTACCTCAAGGACTCCTGCTGCTATTAGTGAAATTTAAAAGCATGAATTCCTTTCAGATACTTTAGATATGAATAAGACACGCTTCAAAAGCGCAAAAGAAAAAGATGCTTTTATAGGAGTTTAGCACTATCAAAGCATCTTTTCAACTTATTTCACAACTTTTGTATGCAAATTTTATTATCAAAAAGAATGAATATATCATTCGTTCGGCAACCCCATCCGTCTTATTTCAGATTTTGCGGATCCCGTCCAAACGCTTTATAATATACAAATTTCTGCTGATTTTGTTTCACATATTCTTTTAATGTTTCAACTACACCACTCTCGACATCCATGTCCAATGTCTTTTGAACTGCCACATCATCTTTTCCATATATTTGTTCCAAGTCTTTCCGGTAATAGCCTCCACCTCTTGGACAGATAATTTTCTCCACTTTATAGCCATCTTTTGTTTCTTTTAGATATGCAACCGCTCTGTTTCCATCCGCATCTGACTCGTATAATGTCTTACCTGAAGTCACAAAGCCATACCAGTAAAATGTACCAATTATTTTAACCGTATCACCCTGCTTTTTTATACCTGTAATTTGAATAATCGGAAGCACCAATTCATATTGCTTTTCAGGCAATGTAGATTCTATATTCTTTCCATAATATACACTTCCTGCATATACTTTTGGATTTTCATAAAAGCAATTAATTAATGCCTGTTTCACTGAATTTTTATCCGCTGCATAATATTTTGGATAGTTTTTCTCTTCTGCATCCGGTTCCGTAGCAAAAACAGAAAGTTTATCTTTTGTTATCTTTTTCGTGTTCTGGTTTTGTCGATATATATACATCTGATACTTTGATGTACCGGCATTCTTTTTCAATACCAGGCAAGAGTTCTGGATTCCCCCATTTTTTACTTTCGTTCTCAAACATTTTTCACTGTAAATCTTTCCTTCAAATATTTTTTCTGCATTTGAAAATTGCTCCCAGGTTGTTTTATATCTTTGTGATTTCTTTCTTTGTTTTTCCAGATTTTCTGTAACTTTTTTTGTCTCGACCGGCGACAGCGAAGAAATTTCCTTCTTCTTTAAATTTCCCTTACACATACCAAGATCATAGCGATAATATTTTCCATATGGCTTCCCTTCTTGGCAATTGTAAATATACAAATTATCTCCATCAACAATAAATCTTGTCTTTAATGTCTCTGTACCGAAGAAATTACTTTGAATTTTATCAAGATCTATCGTCCCTTCTACCTGTCCTCTCTCCTGATCATAAATAACGACGCCAAATGTCCCTGCAAAAATAATTCTTTCTTTCGTATCTTCCAGAAGTTCCGGTGCGTAAGCAGTATCTACTTTCACATGATAGTCCGTCATCTTCTGCACTACATGTTGACTGTCTTTATCCACTTTCCAGAAATTTGCAAGAACCTCCATCATTTTTCCACCATTCATACTGTCAATGGCTCCTAAAATTCCGACTGCAAGCACCAAAAATGCTGCCGCTTTTAGAAAAAACTTCCTGTAATATCCTTTTTCCTTTGTTCTTTTCCTATTTTCCGATTTTATCATCCGTCCCACTGTTGGTTCATCTATCTGTTTTTCTATTTTATTCCATATATCTTCCTGCACCTGCGCTGAAGGCTCTAACAGCAAAAATGCTTTTTTTATCTGATTCTTATTCATCTGCCCATACTTCATATTTCTTCCTCCTTTCTCGTTTCTAACATCATTTTTAACTGTTTTCTTGCTGCTGATAATCTGGATTGTATCGTGCTTTCTTTTATTCCGGTCATAGCACTGATTTCCTTTACTGAATATTCTTCATAGTAATAAAAATACAATACTTCCCTATACTTTTCCGGAAGCTTTTGAACCTTTTCCAACAAGCAATATTCTTCTTTTTGTTCCTGTGGAATTTGTTGCAAATCCGGCTCGCGATCTGCTCTTCTTTTAAACCAACCACTCTTTAATATATCCAGACATGTATGTTTTGTTGTACGAAGAAGCCACGCACGAATGTGTACTTCATTTGCAAATTCCGGCTCCTTCTCCCACATTTTCAAAAATATATCCTGAACCGCATCCCCTGCATCACTCTCATTTTTCAGGTACAACATACACAACCGATACACCATGCCATTATATTCTTCATACATACGATAGAATTTGTCTTTTGTCCATTCCAATATCTTTCCACCTCCTTTTTGTTTTCACTTTATATACGAATAAGAGGGACGGAATATCCAAAAATTATATAGTTTTGGCTTCTCATATATAAAAGAAGCTGTAAAAAAACCGCCTATGGTTTTCCATAAGCGGTGTCTGTCTTATTTTTTATTATCTCTCGTTATCGTATTTAACGAATGCGTCTACCTTCGGCTGTGATGAGCATCCCGGTACGAATTCGTTGCCAAGGAATGCATCTACAAGAAGTTCTCTTACTTTATTTCCTGTTGTGAAAGCTCCCATACAAGCGATATTAGCATCGTTGCTCAGTCTTGCTCTCTGTGCTGAATATACATCAGAGATCAGTGCTGCATATGCACCTTTAACTTTATTAGCTGCGATAGATACTCCAATACCTGTTCCGCAGATCAGAATACCACGATCATATTCTTTTGCTGCAACTGCTTCTGCAACTTTAACTGCTGTATGTGCGTAAATCGGGTCTTCGCTTCCGAAGTCTGTAACTTCTCCGTATCCTTTAGATTCGATATACTTGATAACTTCCTCTTTTGCTGCCTGTGCGTTTGGATCGCATCCGATTGCAATTTTCATGGTTCATTCCTCCTATATAATACGTAAATTTCTTATAAAATTATTCTAGCATTATCGATTGTTTTTGTCTACTTTCGTTTACTTTCGTTTCGAAATTCTTTCCATTTTCAGCAATCTTTACCAAATATTTTTACAAATCTATTAAAAAGAGCCCTCTTAACATCATTTCCTCCTACGTATTGCTAAGAGTCTTTTATATATCCACTCATCAAATACAATCTTCTGCAGCTTTCTACGCTTCATACCGTATCAGCCTCTGCACATCTTCCAGAGTTTCACGCTCGCCGCTTGCAAGCAGGGAAAATAACACTGCTCCATATGCCGCTTCTTCTGCGTATTTCGGGATACGAAGTTTCATCCGGAAACGATCGCTTGCAATCTTCTGCAACAGTGGGTTTTTGCGAATTCCATTTCCGCTTCCAACAAAGTGACTGCCATCTTTCAGCTTCTCCGGCAGTACATTATAAAACTGATACAGCTCTTCGCACAGTCCTCGAAGTACACCGTACGCCAGATCTCCCGGATGGAAGGTATCTACTGTCAGCCCGGTAATACTTCCGGTCAGTGCCGGATTCTCACGACTTCCATTGAATCTTGTATCGACTGTCAATGTTTTCTCTTTTTCTGCAGCTTCTCCTGCGATCCGGTTCATGATACTGTAAATATCTTTCGGGCAGCCTACGCCTGCCAGTGCATAGATTTCCTCAAAAAATCGTTTCACAAGATTGTAGGAATATCCACCACACAAAGAAGAGCCTGCCATCAGATAGGAACCTTTCAAATATGGGCGGCACTCGATTCCATCTGCTTTTATCAACTCTTCGCTGTAAACAGATACCTGTCCGCCGGTTCCTACATTTAACAATACTTTGCAGTCCTGATTGACAGAACCTAAGAAACTTGCCTGGTTATCTCCAAATGCAACTGCGACCGGGATTGTTTTCCCCGCATATGCCGGATATTTCTCCATATCTGCTGTATAAGCCCCGCATATCGTGCTTGTTGTTGCTACTTCCGGAAGTAATTCCGGGTTCATACCGGCTTTTTCTACCGACGTGCGGTCGAAATCTCCGGCTTCCATATTGTAAAGTCCGAGACTTGCCGCCATTGTCTGATGCATCTTCGGTCTCTTCTCACCTGCCAGAGACATTGCAACATAATCCGGGATCGTGCAAAATGACTTTGCTTCTTCCGGTACAAGTCCGTGTTTTGTATTGTAATAATTGGTTGTCAGTCCAAATCCGGATGCCATGTGATAGCCGGTTATTTTAGATAACTCAGCGGCATATGTCATACAAACATTTCCTGATTCGCCAGTCTCTGCGTTGTCTGCCACTTTGTTTCCGCTATCTATATTTCCAGAATCACCCATCTCTGAATTGTCTGCCACTTTGCTTTCAGTATCTGTATTTCCCATGCCCTCAGAATCCACTACTGGTTGTTTCTTCTGGATATCAGCACATACTAAATCTCCTCTGCCGTCCTGCCATGTATACAGCGGACTGACTGCCACGCCATTTTCATCTACATAGACAATTCCGTGCATCTGTCCGGTTACGCCAATGCTCACAATATCTTCCTGTTCGGAAAGATACTCTTCTAATATATTTTTGCATTTCACAAGAATTTTACCTGCATCCTGTGTGCGTTCGTATGTATGTACACTCTCTATCACAGAGTCATTGGTAAGCGTCTTCGCATCCAAAAGTTCTCCTGTCTTCGCGTCTACAAGCACTCCACATACGGTTGTTGTTCCGATATCTAATCCTATTGCTTTCATCTTCCTGCCTTCCCTTTTTCCAAACCGATCTGACGATTATCTTCTGAATTTTTATATAGCATGCGCCCCGATAGTAACCTGTCGGAGCGCATATGAAAATCTTATATTCAATCTGTAAATTCTACACTAACTGTTTATTTTCCGTTATTATTCTTCGTAGTTTGGATGAAGGATGACTTTCAGTGTGCCCGGACCTCCCTTGGCAGCCAGCGCAATTCCTTTATCGTAATCATCCAGTGGCATTTCATGTGTAACAAGTTCTTTTACCTGTACTTTTCCAGCCTCAAGATATTCCAGTGCACGCCCGAAGCAGTGTGTCTGTGCCCATGTCGGGATCAGCTGGATCTCGTGGAGATACCAGTACTCTGGATCAATTGCCCATTTTGCACCTGCGTGCGGCATTGCAAACATCATGAATTTTGCACCCATTTTTCCGAATTTGATCATGCTTTCCATTACATCTACATTTGCAGTTGTATCAACAAGAATATCAAATCCTTCCGGAGCGATTTCTCTTAATTTAGCTTCGTGTTTGCTTGGATCGTTACGATCCATAAGGATTGTCTCTTTACATCCATATTTCTTCAGGATATCCAGTTTGTCCTGGCTTGGTCCGCATACTACAACACGATTTGCGTTAGAGTGCATCAGCAGCTGTGTCATGATGATTCCTGTCGGTCCGCATCCATATACAAGAACGTCATCACCGAATTTCACCTGGATACGGTCCATGGAATGTACCGCACATGCAGTCGGTTCTGCGAAAATTGCCTCGTTGAAAGACAAGTTATCGCTGATCGGGAATACTTTATCTGCATTCACTGCTACATACTCAGCGAATCCTCCAGGGCCGTTGCATCCCAGTGAGTAGAAATTTTTGCAATATAATGGCTCGTCTTTTCTGCAGTAGTAGCAGTCTCCACACAGTACTGTGTTATCTGCTGTTACTCTGTCTCCAACTTTAAATGTGTCTACATGCTCACCGACTTTGTATACATATCCGGCAAATTCATGTCCGTTTAACAGTGGGAACTCTGCAAGGAATCCACCTGCTGCAAGTGCTACGTCTGCGCCTTTACAAATACCGCAAGACATAACTTTGATCAGTACCTGATGTGGTCCGATCTCCGGTACCGGAACCTGTTTTACTTCGCAATGACCTGGTTTGTCATATACGTTTGCTTTCATCATGTCCATAGTAACTTCTCCTTTGCTGTCGCCTTTGTCGATTGAATTATTGTTTGTAGTTTATTTTTTTAAGGCGATTGCCTGTTTTGCTTTTTCTACAATCTTCTCCGGTGTTAAACCATATTTTACCATCAGTGCTTCTGCAGTTCCGGAATGTCCGAATACATCTTCTACACCATGTTTCACAACCGGTACCGGGCAGCTTTCTGTAACGACTTCTGCTACTGCTGCGCCAAGTCCGCCGATAACATTGTGCTCTTCTGTTGTTACAATTGCACCCGTTTCTTTGGCTGCTTTGATGATAATGTCTTTGTCAATCGGTTTGATCGTATGCAGGTCGATCACACGGGCTTTGATTCCTTCTGCTGCGAGAAGATCTGCTGCTTTTAATGCTTCCTGAACCATCAGACCTGTTGCGATGATTGTTACATCATCTCCGTCCTTTAACTGTGCACCCTTGCCAAGTTCAAATTTATATCCCGGAATAGAGTCAGTTATATTTTCAACTCCGGAACGTCCCAGTCTTAAATAGCACGGTCCGTCATAATCGATCATTGCTTTTACAACTTCTCTTGTCTCATTTGCATCACATGGACAGATAACTGTCATTCCCGGGATGGTGCGCATCAGACTTAAGTCTTCGATACACTGATGAGTTGCTCCATCTTCTCCTACAGAAAGTCCTGCATGTGTTCCGACAACTTTTACATTAAGTCCCGGATATGCAATGGAGTTTCTTACCTGATCGTAAATTCTTCCTGCTGCAAACATTGCAAATGTATGGATAAATGCTGTCTTTCCGCAGGATGCTGCTCCTGCTGCCATACCTGCCATGTTACACTCTGCGATACCTGCGTTGAAGAATCTCTCCGGATACTTCTGTGCAAAATAGCAGGACATTGTACAAATTGTAAGATCCGCATCAAATACCATGATGTTCTCATCTGCTCCGAATTCACACAGAGCTCTTCCATAGGCTTCTCTTGTTGCTATTACTTCTCCCATAATTACACCTCCAATGATGCAGCCTGTGCATCTAATTCTTTGAATGCCTGTTCAAACTGTTCCGGTGTCGGTGTGCTTCCATGGAATTTTACATTGTTTTCCATGAAGGAAACACCTTTTCCTTTTACAGTCTTTGCTACGATAACCGTCGGAGCACCTTTTGTCTCTTTTGCTTTGTCAATTGCATCTGCAATCTGTGCATAATCGTGTCCGTCGATTGTAAGTACATTCCACTTGAAGGCTTTGAATTTATCTTCAATCGGATATGGTGACATTACTTCTTCAATGGTTCCGTCAATCTGCAGATTGTTGTTATCTACGAATACGGTCAGGTTGTCCAGTCCGTAATTTCCGGCTGCCATAGCTGCCTCCCAGATCTGTCCTTCCTGAATCTCGCCATCTCCTAATGCTGCATATACACGATAATCTTTCTTATCCACTTTTCCGCACAGAGCCATTCCGATTGCTGCGGATAAGCCCTGTCCAAGGGAACCTGCTGACATATCTACACCAGGTACCTTTGTCATCTCTACGTGTCCGGAGAGATAACTGTCTACATTTCTGAATGTTTTCAGATCTTCTACCGGGAAGAATCCACGAAGTGCCAATGTCGCGTACATAGTCGGTGTACAATGACCTTTTGACAGTACAAATCTGTCTCTGTCGGGATCTTTAGGCTGCTCCGGGTTGATGTTCATTTTTTCCCAATATAAAACTGTCAAAATATCTGCCACTGAAAAGGATCCACCTACGTGTCCTGAATGAGCGGCTTCGATTGCTTCTAATGCTGTTCTGCGGACATTTACTGCCTTCGCAGCCAGCTCCTGCACTCTTTTTTCTTCCATTGTTTTAGACCTCCGTCATTGTTTTCTTAGCTTTTTTAGCTATATCGCCATGCAGCGGGGCTAACGACTGCACGGCGAAAGCATCATTGAAATAAAATATTTGAGTAATTACTCTTGTTTAGCAGATGGTAAATCCACCATCGATCACAAGATTTGCTCCGTTTACGAGGCTGGATGCGTCACTTGCAAGGAATACTGCGCATGCTGCCACTTCTTCCGGATAACCAAATCTATGTGCCGGAATTTTCTTTTTAAATTCTACTCCACGTTCATTATTCCAGTTTTCTTCTCCCATCGGAGTCAGGATAATTGTTGGAGAGATTGCATTTACATTAATGTTGTACTGTGCCAGTTCCATAGCGAACTGTTTTGTAGCATAGATTACAGCAGCTTTACAACATCCGTAGGTCAGATGTCCGTCAAGTGCAACAACTCCTGCCTGGGAACCCATGTTGATGATCTTTCCGCCGCCCTGTTCTTTCATAACTTTTGCAGCAGCACGTCCAAATCTTACTGTTCCTGTCAGGTTGATGCTAAGTGTCTTATCCCAGAGATCTTCCTCATGATCCAGAACACTCTGTACAACACCGATTCCTGCGCAGTTTACAAGAATATCCAGTCTTCCGAATGTCTCAACTGTCTTTGCCACACAGTCATCAATATCTGCAGTTTTTGTAATGTTTCCAACATATGCGAGATAGCCTACGCCCTGCTCCTTCATGTAATCGTCAAGGTCATCTGCCTTGTTCATGTCAAAGCTTACTACGTTAGCGCCTTTTCTTGCATACATTTTTGCAATCTCATATCCGATACCACTAGCTGCACCAGTTACAATTGCTGTCTTGCCTTCCAGACTGAAATCTTCATTAAAATTTCTATAGTCTACCATCATAAACCTCCATTTTGCTGTGTTAATCTGTTTTTTATAATACCCACGGATTGCTACGTGCGTTGCACTCCCGCAATCCTACCCACTATTCGCATATCGTGGGATTAATATCCCACTTTTATGCGAATAGTGGGACAGGTCCCAAGGTCTGTCCGCCACATATGATCTAGCTCACGTGGCGACCGACCTTTTTACCTTGGTATTACATTATTTGATCTTAATTACAGCTTTTACTACATCGTCCTTGTTATTGATTGCACAGTCAAATGCTTCCTGAATGTTATCGAAATCAAATTCATGTGTAACGATTCCGGATACATCGATCAGGCCATCAGAGATAGCTGCGATTGCCTGTGGGTAGATGTTTCTGTAACGGAATACAGATTTGATTTCCGGCTCTTTGTCCATGATCTGAGCAAAGTTAAATTCAACCGTTTCCTGAGCAGAAATACCAACTAATACGATTGTTCCGCCTCTCTTAACCATGAATGGAGTCTCTTTGATTGTAAATGGAGATCCTGCTGTTTCCATAACTTTGTCAACACCGGCTCCGTTTGTGATCTTCTTAACTTCTTCGATAGCATCTACTTCTTTTCCGTTGATCACACGTGTAGCTCCTAATTTCATAGCATAGTCCAGACGTTTTGGAATTACGTCAACAACTGTGATATCTGTAGCACCGTGTGCTTTACAAGCAAGTAATGTTACAAGTCCGATACAACCTGCTCCAAGAATTACTACAGAGTCTCCAAGCTGTACATTTCCCTGGTTAGCTGCGTGCATACCTACTGATAATGGCTCAACAAGTGCACCTTCTTTTGTGCTGATGTTGTCCGGAAGTTTGAAGCACATGTTCTCCGGGAATGCGATGTAGTTCTCATAGCATCCCTGTACCGGTGGTGTTGCAAGGAACTGTACATCCGGGCAAAGGTTGTAACGTCCTGATTTACAGAATTCACACTGTCCGCATGTGATTCCCGGCTCCAGAGCTACTCTGTCTCCGACTTTCAGGTTCTCTACACCTTCTCCAAGTTCTACAACTGTTCCGGCACACTCATGTCCAAGCATGAAGTCTCCATCTACTACATAGCTTCCGCATCTTCCATCATGGAAATAATGTACATCAGAACCACAGATTCCTACATATTCCAGTTCAACCAGAACTTCTTTCTCTTTCGGTGTTGGCATTGGAATATCACGGATTTCCATTTTATCCAGGTCTGTCATAAATGCTCCTCTGTTTTTCATTTCACGTATCTCCTTTCAATCTGTTAAAAATTTCTCGAACTATTTTTTGAAAATAATAACTGGCAAGCCGATATTTGACCTGCCAGTTATGTCTACTCTTACAATATACTTTTTCTCACTGACATTGATTAAGTCATTAATCTAATTCTGTGATTAATTTTTCATACGTTCAAATTATTCTTTAATCTGTCCGTTGTCTTTGTACATCTGGATGTATTCGTCAACATTGTCAGATGTGATAAGTGGTGCAGGAACGTTGTCGTTGATGTCAGTAACTTTCTTCTTACCTGTTAATACATCATGCATAGCTTCTGTATTCATCTTAGCAAGGTCGATAGCTGACTGAAGTCCTGTAGATGTCATCTTACCTTCTTTGATAAGTAAGCAAGCCTCTGCAGTTCCGTCTACACCATATGCCTGCATGTTTTTGTATTTAGCGTTATCTTTAACTGCTTCGATTGCTCCAGCTGCCATGTTGTCGTTCATAGAGATAACAGCGTCAATCTTTCCATAAGCCTGTACCCAGTCTTCCATGAGCTGCATAGCTTCGTCTTTGTTCCAGTTAGCGATATCTTCTGCTAAGATCTTAACATCAGATCTCTTGTCGAAGAATTCTTTCTTCCATGCTTCTCTTCTCTTTGTGCTGTGGAAGTTTCCTGCAGGTCCCTGAAGAACTACAACTTTAGCGTTTTTCGGGATCTTCTTAAGAGCCAGTTCACAGTTTACTTTTGCCTGCTCGTATGGATCAGCATCTACAGATCCTGTTCCTTCACACTCAACACGTGGGTTTGTTGTGATACATGGGATGTCAGCTTCTACGATCTGCTGAATGTATGGGAGCTGAGCTTCTCCATTGTTAGCCTGAACAATAATTCCGTCATATCCGTTTGCGATACAGTTCTCAATGATAGAGTTCTCTTTCTCGTCGTTAGCTTCTCCATCGAATACCTCTAATGACATGTCCCCTGTTTTCTTGAATGCTGCTCTCATCTCGTCAGCTAACCAAGCTGCGAAAGAGTCTTCCTGAGCTCTTGCGATATAAGCTACTTTGTAGCCGTCTTTTTTGTCACTCTTAGAGTCTTTTTTGCTGTCGGATGAGCTACATCCTACTGCCATTGTAGATACCATTGCTGCGCAAAGGATAGCGCTGATTACTTTCTTTTTCATAGATTGAAATCCTCCTTATTTGGTTTATATTGTAAAAGTTCTGCAACTTGTGCATTCATTATTTGGCTGCTGCTTTTTCTTTCTTGTCATCATTGTCATCTGCTGCAAGGATAACTTTCTGTGTCTTCTTATTCTTAGATCTGATATCTGCAACTACGGCGAGTGCGATGATGATACCTTTAACGATCTGCTGTACATAAGAGTCTACACCCATCAGGTTCATGATGTTGTTCAGGAAACCGATGATAAATCCACCGGCAAGAGTTCCCATTGTTGTACCAACACCACCTGAGAAACTAGTACCACCGACGATAGTAGCTGTCAAACCTTCCATCTCATATCCTACAGCTCCGTTCGGAAGACCTGCATTTACACGAGACATAAAGAGCACACCTGCGATACCTGCAAAGATACCATTGATGATGTAGATGATGTATTTGTTCCTCTTAACATTGATACCAGATGCGATTGCTGCTCCTTCATTACCACCGATAGCGTAAAGAGAACGACCGAATCTTGTATGTGTCATAATATACCATGTAATAATTGTAATAATGATCATGAATACTACAGGCATCGGAATCGGTCCTAAGTTACCCTGTCCAAATACTGTGTAATCTTTTAACTGAAGTAAGTTCTGTCCGTTTGTGAAACGAAGTGCCGCACCTCTGGCTGACATCTGCATAGCCAGTGTAGCAATGAATGCCGGTACATCAAAGTGTGTAACCAGGATTGCGTTGATGAAGTTACATGCAACACCAACTGCGATTGCTACAAGGAAACCAACTAACAGTGATCCGGTTGACTGGTATGCTGCGATTGAAAGCACACCAGCGAGTGCCAGTACAGAACCAACAGACAAGTCGATCAGTCCTGCGATTACCAGTAACATTTCACCGTATGCCAGGATTGTTCCAACTGAAAGCTGGCGGGCAACGTTGATTAAGTTACGTGCAGATAAAAAGTTGTCATTTACGATCGCACAGATGATGAACATTGCCACCAGGATGATATAGATCGAAAACTTGTGTATAAAATCTCTCGCTTTTGAATTTTTCATTTTCTCAATCCCTCCGCTAATTACATTGCATATCTCATGATTGTCTCTTGTGAGAACTCATCCTTGCTCAGACAACCAGTGATTCTACCTTTGTTCATTATGTAAATTCTGTCGCACATTCCGATCAGCTCTGGCAGTTCAGAGGAAACCATAATAACTGTCTTTCCTTCTTTAACCAGGTCTGTCATCAGTCTGTAGATCTCGAATTTAGCTCCGACGTCGATACCTCTGGTAGGCTCATCCAGAATCAATACATCCGGATCTCTTAACATCCATTTAGCCAGAAGTACTTTCTGCTGGTTACCACCACTCAGTCCCTGAATTGCAGTTTCAAGAGATGGTGTTTTAACATGCATCTTTTCAAAATATTTGCTTACCAGTTCTTTTTCTACCTTCGGATGCCATCTTCCGCCATAGATAATCTTGTCCAGACTGGAAATGCTTGCATTTTCCATAACGCTTCGGATCGGGATGATACCATAACGTCTTCTGTCTTCGGAAAGCATTACGACTTTCTGTGCGATACTGTCGCTTACCTTCTTAATAGTAACTTCTTTGCCGTGAACTTTGATCTTTCCTTCATCATAAGGATCCAGTCCGAAGATTGCTCTCATTGTTTCGGTACGTCCTGCACCCATCAGTCCGGCAAATCCTACGATCTCACCTTTGTTAGCTTTAAAGTTAATATCTTTAAATACACCTTTGCTTCCAAGTCCTTCTATTTCAAGGATCGGCTCACCAATTTCAACTTCTTCTTTCGGATAAACATTGTCCATCTTACGTCCAACCATCAGTGCAATGACTTTGTCAAGATCGATCTCTGATGCCGGATGTGTCTCAACTGTCTTACCGTCTCGAAGAACTGTGATGTCATCCGCAATACGGAATACTTCTTCCATCTTATGAGAAATGTAAATAATACTTACGCCTTTCTTTTTCAGCTCTGCGATCTTGCCGAACAACACCTCAACCTCACGGTTTGTGATTGCTGATGTAGGCTCATCCATGATTACGATCTGAGCGTTGTTGGAAATTGCTTTGATGATCTCAAGCATCTGAATGTCAGATACTGTTAATGTTTTTAATTTCTGATCCGGTTTATATGGAAGATTCTCCTGTCTCAGAAATTCAATCGTCTCTCTACGAACTCTCTTCCAATCAACATTGCCAAATTTAGTCACCGGAAGGCGTCCTAAGAACAAGTTCTCTTCGATTGACATTTCCGGTACATAGTTCAGTTCCTGTGCGATCATTGCGATACCATAATCTCTCGCCTGAATCGGATCTTTAATTGTTACCGGTTTCTCATCAAGAAAGATCTGTCCGGAATCTGCTTTGTAAATTCCGTTAATGATTTTCATCAATGTTGACTTACCGGCACCGTTCTCTCCACAAAGAGCGTGAACCGTTCCTTTTCTAACGGCGAAATTAACATTGTCCAGAGCTTTAACACCCGGAAACGACTTGTTAATTCCACTGACACGCATTTTGATGTTCTCCACTTTCCATTCCCTCCCTTAAATATTTCGCTCTTGCATGTTGTTTTGATGTTACTTTTGTGTTTGTTTGTGACCGTTTATGATTGTATATGTTTTGGATTATACATTTTTCATAATTCCGTTCACGTTTATATCAATTTATTTATGCAATACGCTTTCTATGTACTCAATACTACTACCTATCGCGTTGTATGTCAAGTCAATTTTTCACCTTTCGGCATGTTATTTTTTGTCTTTTTTGTTAATTTTGTTGTAAATTTATGATTTTTTTGTTCATATCTCGTTCATAATCTTATCCGTTTGCATTTGTTATTTTATTAACTTTCTTAGTTTTGTGTTGTTTTATTTCCGTTTCTGTGTTATTATACTTTCAGAACTTGTTTGTTTACTTGTGTAATACAGAAAGGGGTAGAATATGATACACACATTGACACTTAACCCCGCTATTGACAGAATTCTTTATTTGAGCAGATTCGACAAAAATATTACAAATCGAATCCAAAAAACTGTCGATACGATCGGAGGCAAAGGTACACACGTTTCTATTAATCTGAAGATTCTCGGCAAAGAGAACACTGCATTCGGAATCAGCCATGGCAAAAGCGGGCAGAAAGTCATAAATATGCTGAATGAATACGGCATCGAGGTCCGTTTTAAACATTATGATGACGGTTCCAGAGAGACAAGAACAAATTACCTTATTATAGAAGATACAGGTGACTGCACAATTGCAGCCGAGCGTGGTGTTACTTTAAAGACAGAGGAGTTAAATGAACTTCTTGAAGATATGAAAGCAACCATCCAGCCGGGTGATTACCTTATTTTCTCCGGAGACGCATCCAACTCACCGGATCCTTCCGTATATAATAAGATCCTCGAGATGTTCCGCGACCGGGATTTAAAGTTTTTCTTAGATACAAGTGGTAAATCTCTGAAAGAATGTATCCGCGAGACTCCATATATGATCAAGCCGAACCTGGATGAGCTGTCCACACTTGCCGGTCATCCGATTGCTGAAGACGACGCCTCTATAGTAGAAGCGATTGAATCACTGGATTCTTACAATGTCCCGATCATCGCCGTTTCATTAGGCGGAGACGGATCTATTGTAAAAGCTCCGGAAGGTTATTACCGTGTACACCCGCCGAAAGTAAATGTACAGAACACGATCGGATGTGGCGACTGCTTCCTTTCTGGTTTTGTATATGGTTTATCCGAAGGATATTCCATTGAGGATACCATTCGTATCGCAACTGCCGTATCTGCCGCAACCGCAGAATCCAAGCTTTCTGCCGGTTATGATCTGGAACGCGCGAAAGAATTAAAAGAGCAGGTAACAATCGAGAAGATCAAATAGATACCCAAAACCAACAGGTAACAATTGAAAAAAACAAATAAATCAAATACAATAAAAGGAGAATGAATTATGAGCAACTTATCTTACTATGAAATGAGACTGGAAATGTGCAAGGTAGCAAAAATGATGTGGGACCGCAGACTGACAAATGCTGCAGGCGGTAACTTTGCTGTACGCGTAGACGAGAACCGTATCTTAATCTCTCCATCTCTGATGTCTGAAAGAAAACATTGCGAGATGCAGCCGGAAGATTTCCTTCTGATCGACTATGACCGCAACATCATTGAAGGCGAAGGCAAACTTTCCAGAGAAAGTCTGATGCATGTACTGATCTTACAGAACTTCAAAGAGATCGAGTGTACAATCCATGCACATCCGTTCTACTGTATGCCATTCGTTGCTCAGTCCAAACCGATTCCGAACGTAACAGAAGCTACTATGGGACGTGGCGAAGTCGGATGTATCGAATGGACAAAAGCTTACTCTGAAGAGCTGAGCAGAAATGTATATCAGTATTTCGAAGATCACCGCGAGACAGCAGTGAAAAAACCAATCGGAATGATCATGCCAAAACACGGCGTTGTTGTATCCGGTCCAAGCATCTACCTCGCATACAGCATGCTTGAGAGAATCGAATGCGACGCATTCTGCACAATTACAAAGAATTTAATCTAATGATACCTAAGGTCTCCGAACTCGTATGCACGTTATGCTTGCATAAAAGTGCTTGCGAGTTTGAGAGACCTGCAACAATATGAGCATAAAAGCTAAGGCGTAGCCTTGCGATATGCGAATATTGTGTAGGATTGCGAGAGTGCCTGGCACGTAGCAATCCGTAGGTATCATTAGAAATGTACCTAATAGCAATATGAGCATAAAAGCTAAGGCGTAGCCTTGCGATATGCGAATATTGTGTAGGATTGCGAGAGTGCTCTGCACATAGCAATCCGTAGGTATCATGAAATATATTAAAAGGATGGTATTAACATGTATAGTCAGGAACGAAAAACAAAAATCATAGATCTTCTGGGGGCTCAGTCTTCGGTCAGTGTGAACGTCCTCGCAGATATGCTTCACACATCCAAAGAAACAATCCGTCGGGATCTTAAAAGCCTGGAAGCCGAGGGCATTTTAACCCGTACACATGGTGGTGCCATTCTGAATGCGAATCCTTTAAATGTAGGAACCGCAGCCAAATATGGAGACACCGTTTTAAACAGTGAGTCTCCTTTTTTGCTGCGTCACGGGCGCAATATCCCACAGAAAAAGCTCATTGCACAAAAAGCTGCTTCTCTGATTGAAAACAGGGATACTATTTTTATTGATAACAGTTCCACAACTTTATTTTTACTGGATTATATTCCAAAAGAGATGCATCTGACTATCATTACCAACTCTGTAAAAGTTTTACTGGAAGCCGCCAAATTAGAGAATCCGAATCTGTCTCTGATCTGCCTTGCAGGATTTTACAATGGTAATAACTATTCTCTTTACGGAACACGTACAATTAAGAGTTCCGAAGAATTTTATCCGGATAAAACTTTTATTTCCTGCACGGGAGTTACATTGAACAAAAGACTCACAGATATCAGTCTGAACGAAATTGACACCAAGAAAGCAATGATGGACAAGTCTGAAGAGACTTACCTTCTTGTTGACCACACAAAGTTTGAAGTAGCAGGTCCTTTCTTCCTCGGCAATTTCAATGAAATTGACTGCATTGTGACAGACAACTTCAACTATACTCCAGAGGTTTCCGAAACTCTCCGGACCATTACAAAAAAACATGGGGTCCGGATCATCACTGCGTAAGGGAGGATGTACAATTGAATATTTTAGCTTTTGATCTCGGCGCAAGCGGTGGCAAATTATTTCTCGCCAAAATCGATGGGGACAATGTATCGATTGAGAATATCCACCGTTTTGACAATGTTTCCTATTCAGCAAACGGCGCACTTTTCTGGGACATCATTAACATTTATAAAGAAATGAATGTCGGAATCAAAAAAGCCATTGAAATGACAGATGATCAGATCGACTCATTTGCCATCGATTCTTTTTCCAATGACTTTGGTCTGATCGACAAAAACGGTCAGTTACTCACACAGGTACGCTGCTACCGTGATGAGCGTACTGCCAGACATGCAGACAAGATTTACAGCAAGCTTTCAAAAGAAAAGCTTTATGAACTGAGCGGCAACCAGAATGCACTCTTTAACACTTATCTGCAATTAGGCGCTATGCGCGAAGACGGTCACGGATTTTTATTAGATAACGCTTATAAACTTCTGTTTATCCCGGATCTTCTGATCAATTTCCTGACCGGCAAGACAATTTCCGAATATACGATTTCTTCTGTCAGCCAGCTGTATGATTTTAAGAAAGATGACTGGTGTCAGGAAATCCTTGACAGTTATGATATTCCACGCGAATTATTCGGCACGCTTACAAAGCCGGGTACACTGCTTGGAAATACGCAGGAAAGTTACAATGAAATGATGGGAACAAAGGGATTCCCTGTATCCGTTGTCTGTGAGCACGATACTGCTTCTGCATATCTGTCTTCACCGCTCCACACAGACTGCGCACTTGTAAGCTGTGGTACATGGTCACTGATCGGTACGGAGCTTGACCACTGCGTGATCACCCCGGAAGGCTATGCCGCCAATCTGGCAAATGAAGGTGGCTACGAAGGTCATCACCGCATCCTGCGCAATGTGATGGGTTCCTGGTTCATACAGGAGAGCAAACGTTATTACAAAGAACATGGAAAAGACTACAGTTTCAGTGAACTCGGTGAACTCGCCGAAGCTGCAGAACCATTCCGTTTTCTATTTGATCCGGATGAACCTGTTTTTTATAATCCGGGTAATATGCCAAAGAAAATCCAGAAGTACTGTATGGAACACTACGGAGAGGCTCCGGAAACAGTCGGCGAGATTATCCGCTGTATCTACGAAAGCCTTGCCATGAAATTCCGCTGGACAGTCGAACAGCTTGAGAAGGTATCCGGAAAAGAATTACCGGTCATCAACATGATGGGTGGCGGTTCCAAGGCTGAAATCCTTTGCCAGTTTGTTGCCAACGCCTGCGGACGCAAAGTCATTGCAGGACCGGACGAGGCAACTGCCATCGGAAATATTACTGTACAGTTAATTGCCATCGGAGCCGCTTCTTCCCTTGATGAAGCAAAAAATATCATGGCATCTGCCTCCAAAATGCGCGAATATTTACCTCAGAATCACGAAGAGTGGGATGTTAAATATCAGAAATGTATCATTAACAAATAAATCACATACATCACATACATTATGAGGAGGAAAAACTATGAAAAACATTTTAACCGCACCATTTATTCAGGAAATTTCTGAAATGACAGCGAACATGTACCGCCTTGGCTGGGATGAACGAAACGGCGGAAACATCAGCTGGCTGCTTGAGGATGAACCTCTGGAATATTATCTGGATCTTGATCATGTTATCCGTACGATCCCGATTAACTTCGATGCTTCTTATGTTGCAGGTCGTATCTTTATGGTAACAGGAACCGGAAAATATTTCAAAAATATTACTCCAAACCCGGCAGAGAACCTTGGTATCGTACGTGTGGCACAGGATGGAAAAAGTCTGGAGTTGTTATGGGGATTTGAAGGAAATGCCGCTCCGACAAGCGAATTTCCAACACATCTGATGAACCACATGGAGCGTCTGAAAGTAGATCCTACACACCGTGTTATTATGCACTGCCACCCGGTAAACACAATTGCAATGACATTTGTACATTCCATCGACGAAAAAGAATTTACAAAAACTCTGTGGGGTATGTGCACAGAATGTATCGTTGTATTCCCGGACGGTGTCGGAATCGTTCCTTGGATGATCGCAGGAACGAACAAAATCGGCGAACTCACAGCCGAGAAGATCCGCGACCGCAGAATCATTCTCTGGGCACAGCACGGAATTTTCGCTGCCGGACATACGCTTGATGAGGCATTCGGTCTGATCGAGACAGTCGAGAAAGCAGCTGAAATTTATATGAAGATTGCTCCGCTTCCGATCGTAAATAAAATTCCGGAAGAGCAGTTAGGCGAACTTGCCAGAAGCTTTGGTGTAACACCAAGAGAAGGCTATCTGGATTAAAAAGAAATAATATATTTTACCAGGAGGAAACTTAAAGATGTACTTAGAAAAAATGTTTGGACTTAACGGAAAAGTTGCTATCGTAACAGGTGGCGGACGCGGTATCGGACAGGTTATCGCACAGGGGCTTGCCGAAGCAGGTGCCGAAGTTGTAATCTTAAGCCGTTCCGGTGCTGAAGAAACTGTAAAATTAATTACAGATGCAGGTGGAAAAGCTTACGATCTCAAAGCTGATGTTACAGATGAAACACAGGTGGACAAAGCTCTTGCAGAGATTCTTGAGCGTTCAGGTTCTATCGATATCCTGTTCAATAATGCCGGTATCTGCATGCATCAGTCCACATTAGAAGCTACTGTTGAAGAATTTCGCGAAGTTGTTGATATCAACTTGACCGGAGAATTTATCATGTGCCGTGCCGTTGGACGTATCATGATCGAACGTGGCATCAAAGGAAGCATCATCAATATGGCTTCTATGTCCGGAACGATCGTTAACATCCCACAGTGGCAGGTTTCTTACAACGCTTCCAAAGCAGGTGTTATCCACATGAGCAAATCTCTTGCCATTGAATGGGCTGAATACGGCATCCGTGTAAACTCTTTAAGCCCTGGATATATTGCAACACCAATGTCAGTCGATGTACCGAAAGACTTGATTGACGCATGGATTCCGCTTATGCCAATGCACAGAATGGGAAAACCGGAAGAACTCATCCCTGCAGTTCTCTATCTTGCATCCGATGCCTCCGGATATACAACCGGAAGCGATATTATCGTAGACGGCGGATATTCCGTACAGTAATTTCACTTAGCAAAAAAGTTGCCAATGTATCACGAAAAACATTGGCAACTTTTTTATAATTTATATTTTTCCATTATCTTCTGGATGCTCTCTTCTGTTTTTTCTAACTCACCTACAATCTATTGAAGGAACTTTCCTTTATCCAGCTTCTTTTTTATCAAATCTATAAGTTCTAAAATTAAGACATTTTGCTACTTCCGCGCAAGCATAGCTTCCACATCTGCGATTTCACAGCCACAGAAGCCGAGCGGATGAGGTTTCTTTGTATACTGCCCGTGAAAATCGCTGCCACCGGTTGTAAGAAGATCATATTTCTTCGCAATCTCCAGAAGACGCTGTCTGGATTCCGTTCCGTTTCTTGGATGCCATACTTCTACACCTGCAAGCAGACCCTCTTTGGCATATCGCTCAATCAGCTCAAAGCTGTCAAACTGCTCCGCATGCGCTACCACCGGAACACCTCCAGCTTCCCGGATTACCGTCGCCGCTTCTAACGTCGTCGGATATCGTTTCGGTACATAACAGCTTCCCTTTGAAGAAATCAGTGAACTCATCAGCTCTCCGATTGCCACATTTGTATAGCCAAAATCACATAACGGCTGCATCACATGACATTCATATATCGATTCGCTGTCTTTTGCATAAGATTCCACCAGTTCCGGTGTCACAAGCGGATATATTTCATGTACTCTGCGCGCCATCTCCAGCTTCTGCTCTCTTCGCCATTTCAATGTATTTTCCAGAAATCCATCGATCATCTGACGATCCTTTGGCAGATAGCAGAGCAAATGCACATTTCTTCCACTTTCTTCATCAAGCGTAGACATTTCCACGCCCTGAACCACATGCACGCCAAGTTTCCCGCCAAGCTCCACAGCTTCATCCACACCTGCCATTGTATCATGGTCTGTGATTGCAATATACTTAAGTCCGATCATTGCAGCGTATTCTATCACCTGTGCAACTGTTCTGGATGCATCTGAATGTGTCGTGTGCACATGCAGATCACACGGATTCGCTGCTGTTAATTCATTTTTTATTATATTTTGTTTCTCTGACATTTTCTTGCCAACTTTCTTACTTTTCTTTTTTCCACAGTCTCTGGTTTTTACGCTTCTTCATCCTGATCGTTCGTCAGATGCAGTCTGTCAAGAATGTAGAAAATAAGACTTAAAATCATGCCGACTACACATGCAAGCACCATACCGGTCAGCTCAATATCCCCAAACGCCACTTTGATTCCGGAAAGTCCAGTTACAAATACTACTGAAGTAAGTGTCAGGTTTCTTGATCTGCCATAGTCCACCTGTGAGTCAACCAGAATACGGATACCGGATGCTCCGATCATACCGTATAACAGGAAGGAAATTCCTCCGATAACCGGTCCCGGAATCGTCTGGATCAGCATAGATAATTTTCCTACGAAAGAGCAGATGATAGAAAGCACTGCCGCCCCTGCGATCACGCGCACGCTGTATACTTTTGTAACCGCCATAACACCGATATTCTCACCGTAAGTCGTTGTCGGTACGGAACCGATCAAACCGGAGATCATGGTAGAGAAGTTATCTCCGAATAAAGATCTGTGTAGGCCCGGTGTTTTCAACAGATCACGGCCTACAATCTTACTCGTTACAACCTGATGTCCGATATGTTCTGACGTAATAACGAGAAGTACCGGAAGAATCATCAGGATTGCACCTGTATCGAATTTTGCCATTGTAAAGTTCGGCAGTGCAAACCAGGATGCAGAAGCCACTTTAGAAAAATCAAGGATGCCACAGCCAAGCGCTGTCAGATATCCTGCGATGACCGCAATCAGAATTGGAATAACCGATAAAAATCCGCGGAATAAAATATTCCCAAAGACCGCAACACCGAGTGTCACAAGAAATACGATCACATTTCTCATGTCCAGTTTGTCATCCAGAAGTCCTGCATTACTCGCTGCTGAACTGGAAAGTTCCAATCCAATCAATGCTACTACAGGTCCCATCGCTGCCGGCGGCAATACAACATCAATCCAGTCTGTTCCACATTTGTAAATAATAAGCGATAAGATACATCCGCAGAATCCAACCGCAACGAAACCGCCCAGTGCATATTCATATCCCATTTTCGAAATAACAACACCTGCCGGTGCCAGAAATGCAAAGCTGGAGCCAAGATATGCCGGCGCCTGCCCCTTTGTTACTGTCATAAAAATCAATGTTCCGACACCGTTCATAAATAATACAATCGCCGGATTAATACCGAATACAAACGGCACCAGAACCGAAGCCCCAAACATTGCAAACATATGCTGGATGCTGAGTGGAAGCAGCAGTTTAAATGGCACTTTGTCCTCAATTTGAATAATTTTACGTTCTCCCATGTTTTCCTCCTGTACCTTTCATTCCTTTAAGTTTGTGTAATTATATTATTTCACTTTGTCCATTGTATCATATAGGTATCTATAAGAAAAGAAAAAGGAGATTGCAAAATCTCCTTTGCAATCTCCTTTTGTCCCATTATATGATACAAGATTTTATAGAATAACCTTACCGGCATCTCAATCCTTTATGTATGCTTTTAGTATAAGCATTTTACAGTTGGATAAATCTTTCTGAATTTCTGGTATTTCTCTTCGTATTTGTCAACCAGTTCTTTCTCCGGCTCAACTGTATCGATAACTTTTACAAGTTTGGAAGCGATCGTCTCAACATCCGGATATGCTCCGCATCCGACTGCTGCCAGCATAGCTCCGCCAAGTGCCGGCCCTTCTTCGCTTTCAATAACATCTACCTTCATGTTCATAACATTTGCAATGATCTTCTTCCACAGTGGGCTCTTTGCTCCGCCACCGCAGATCTTTGTTCTCTCAATCTTAATTCCAAGACTTCTTGCAACTTCCAGAGAATCACGAAGTCCGAATGCAACACCTTCCAGAACAGCCTGTGTCATGTCTTCTCTTGTTGTGTCCATAGACATTCCGATAAACATTGCTCTTGCGTCCGGATTGTTGTGTGGAGAACGTTCACCCATCAGATATGGCAGGAAGAATACATTGTTCTCACCCAATTTCTGAATGCCTGCCTGCTCTGCCGCAAAGTCTGTTGTCTTGAGGATTTCCTCATTCCACCACTTGTTGCAGGAAGCTGCACTTAACATACATCCCATCAGATGATAATATCCGTCTGCGTGTGCAAAGGAATGTAAAGCGTTGTGTTCATCTACTCCAAAGTTCTTGCTGGAAATGAAAATTGTTCCGGAAGTTCCAAGAGAAATATTACATCTTCCGTCACCTACAGTTCCTGTTCCAACAGCTGCTGCGGCATTGTCTCCGGCACCTGCGATAACTTTTACTTCTGCAGGAAGTCCAAGTTCTTTCGCAATGTCTTCTTTCAGAGTTCCTACTACTTCATAACTTTCATATAACTTCGGAAGCATCTCTTCTGTGATTCCGCAGATATCAAGCATTTCTTTTGACCAGCAGCGATTCTTAACGTCCATAAGAAGCATACCGGATGCATCGGATACGTCTGTACAGAAAGATCCGGACAGCTTGTATGCCAGGTAATCTTTTGGAAGCATGATCTTTGCAATTTTAGCGAAATTCTCAGGTTCATTCTTCTTCATCCAAAGAATCTTCGGTGCTGTAAATCCTGCAAATGCAATATTTGCTGTGTAAGCGGATAATTTATCCTTTCCAATTACTGTATTCAGATAATCTGTCTCTTCTCCGGTTCTTCCATCGTTCCACAGAATTGCCGGGCGGATCACATTATCTTCTGCGTCCAGTGCAACAAGTCCGTGCATCTGTCCGCCAAAGCTGATTCCTGCAACCTGTGACTTATCACACTCTGCTGTCAGTTCTTTGATTCCTTCCATAGACTGTGCAAACCAGTCTTCCGGTTTCTGCTCAGACCAACCCGGATGCGGGAAGAACAACGGATACTCTCTGGAGACAATCTTCTTAATATCTCCCTCTTCATCCATTAATAACAATTTAACTGCTGATGTTCCTAAATCTACACCAATGAATAACATTGTTTTTATCCCCTTTCTTATGCAAATGGATTCTCTGTCTTATATCTTACACCTTTTGGCTGATTATAGCCAATCTCTTCTACAGGAACTCCGATATATTTGAAAACTTCATATAAAGCTTTTCCGAAATGTCCAAATGCAACTGCTCCGTGATGTGGGTATCCTCCCTCGAGCAGTACGTGGCGGTAGAATCTTCCCATCTCCGGAATTGCGAAAATACCAACGCCTCCGAAAGATTTTGTTGCTACCGGAAGGACTTCACCATGCGCAATGTATGCACGCAGTTTGCAGTCTGCTGTGCTCTGCAGACGATAGAACGTAATATCTCCAGGAATGATATCCCCTTCCAGAGTTCCCTGTGTTACTTCTTCCGGAAGTGTTCTTGCCATAATCATCTGGTTCTTCATTTCACAGAATGCAAGCTTGCTGGATGCTGTATTTCCACAGTGGAATCCCATGAAAGTATCTTTCTGTGTATAATCGTATTTTCCTTTAATCTCGCTCTCATACATATCCTTCGGTACTGTGTTGTTAATATCCAGAAGTGTTACTGTATCTTCGCTGACAACCGTTCCGATGAACTCACTGAGCGCTCCGTAAATATCTACTTCGCAGGAAACCGGGATTCCCTGGTCTGTCAGACGGCTGTTGACATAACATGGTACGAATCCAAACTGTGTCTGGAATGCAGGCCAGCATTTTCCTGCGATCGCAACATATTTTCTGTAACCTCTGTGATCTTCTACCCAGTCTTTTAATGTGATCTCATACTGTGCGAGTTTCTCAAGGATCTCCGGTTTCTTATTACCGGCTCCAAGTTCTGCTTCCATCTCTTTGACAACTGCCGGGATTCTCTCATCTCCTGCATGTTTGTTAAATGCTTCAAACAGGTCCAGCTCTGAATTTTCTTCAATCTCTACACCCAGATTATAAAGCTGTTTGATCGGCGCATTACATGCTAAGAAATTTAACGGTCTTGGTCCAAAGCTGATGATCTTTAAATCATTTAATCCGATGACAGCTCTTGCTACCGGCATAAACTCATGGATCATATCTGCACATTCTTCTGCATCTCCGACCGGATATTCCGGAATATATGCATTAATATTGCGAAGCTGTAAATTGTAGCTTGCATTAAGCATACCACAGTAAGCATCTCCACGTCCCTGTACCAGGTTGTCTCCTGTCTCTTCTGCTGCTGCCACGAACATCTTCGGTCCGTCAAAATGTTTTGCAAGCAATGTCTCAGAAATCTCTGGTCCAAAGTTTCCAAGATATACACAAAGTGCATTACATCCTGCTTTCTTAATGTCTTCGAGTGCCTGCACCATATGGATCTCGCTTTCAACGATACAGATTGGACATTCGTAAATGTTCTCTGCTCCGTATTTCTTTGTGTAGGCATCGATCAGTGCCTTTCTTCTGTTTACAGATAAGCTCTCCGGGAAACAGTCACGGCTTACTGCTACAATTCCAAGTTTTACTTCTGGCATGTTGTTCATAATACCAATTCCTCCTTCAAAAATGTTGTTTTTCATAATACATGTTTTGTAAATCTTTTGTTTTATAAATCCGTTACACTCGTAACGCCGCCGGCATTAAACCGACACATTCTCGCCTTTCAGCCCGCAAAAGGCGCCTTCAATCTTTGCATCCTCATGTGCGATGAGCCACTTGTTTCTCGCTGTGAGAAGTCTTGCTTCTCCCTTGGCATCCGCCGGTATCTCTACGTCTGTGTTTGTCCCCTTTGGCAGGATCACAACACAGCGAAACCCTTTCTCACTCGTCATACATGGTGCATAATGCAGCGTTGTTGCATACATCTCTACGGCTGTTCCTGCCGGAACAAGGAATGCTTTGATCTGATCTGTATCGTAAGTATAATCTTCTGTAATATCCTGCTGCCTTCCTACGAGGAGAATCATATCTGTCACTGCTACATTGATTTCTGAACTTCTGTGATACTCTACTGCGTTCAGATAAGTATTGAACCCGTTGCAGAATCCCACCTGGATCGGCAGTCCTCCAAACGCACGGTCTTTAAAAGCCTTTGCAACAGGAAGATCTTCCAGCTCTTCCATCCCCGGCACATAGATCACTTCCCCTTTAGGAAGCGGTGTATGTTCCATGGCTTTTAAAAGCGGTGATAACGCATACCCTTTCAGTACTCGTCCATATGTCGAAAACGCTTTGTCTTCCACTTGTTGAATTTTCATAATAATTCCTCCTAAAACACAAGATTATTATAGCAATTTTTTAACGATCTTTCGACCAAATACTTAACCGTTCATGGCAAATTCTTGTCCTTCTTGCAATTTGAGCACTTTGTCCTGTGAACTTTTTTATTTTCTTCCTATTTCCCCCGCAAAAACAGAAACAGAGCGCAGTAACAAATATTGTTACTGCGCTCTGTCCTATAATTCTTTCCTGAATTCACTAGGCAATTTATTGTATTTTTTCTGAAATACCTTTGTAAATGCCTTACTGTTTGGGAATCCGTTCTGACTCGCGATCATTCCGATAGGCATATCGCTGTTGACCAGATCCTTATATGCATGCTCCAGACGTATGTCATCGAGATAATTCTTATAATTCGTCTTCGCATATTTTTGAAACATCCTCGACAGATAGGTTGCGGAATATCCAAAAGTCTGTGCCAGGCTTTCAAGCGATAAATCCTTCGTGTAGTTTTCCTTCATGTATGCCGTTATCGCCGATAACTTGTTCAGTTTTTTGTTGCTTCGTATCATTTCACTGTCCACAGATACTTCTCTGTACTTACTCACAAGCAGATAGATCAGCTCATAAAAATAGCTCTGTACTTTCAGATCGTATCCGACCTCTTTCTTCTCATAAGCATCGTACATGTCCCGGATCACCTGCATGAATTCCTCATCATGTATCCTTCTGCTGTGTGTAAAATAAATAAACTTCTCATCCGTATAATATCGTTCAAACGTTGTCAGCGGAATCTGAAGCACTACAGTAAAATTCTCTTTCGGAGAGTGGATCGAATGGATCTCATTGGAGTTGACCAACATGAATTCTCCCGGATTCAGGGAATACTTAATCTCATTCACGTAAAATTCAATCTCTCCTTCGAACAAAGCAAAGATTTCGATAGAACGATGCCAGTGCTTCTCTCTCGAGTAATTACCGCGTCGTCCCTCGAAAACAAACATTTTAAAAGGGATATCGTCATTTGGCATAATAATCTCGTGTGAATAATTCACCGGTTTCTCCCTCCTTATATTTCATAAGAATATATTGTTTGCTCGTTTCACTGCTTTCCCTATTATATCATAACAACGCTTATCTTTACAATTATAATCTCTTTTCCAGAAGTACAAGCTGTACCCCCGGAATCCTGTTAAATTCACATGGCACAATGTCTGCCTCGTTATATCCTAGCTTTTTGTACATAACTCTTGCTCTCACATTTTTCTCATTGGTATCCATGCGCAACAATTTGCATCCATTTTCGGTTGCATACTGTTCATAAAATGCCACAAATGCTTTGCCGATCCCGCGCTTTCCTTTCTGTGGATCAACTACCAGCATGTGCAGAACCATTACTTCTTCATCCTTTGCCGGATACGTCCATTTTCCATCTGCATACACATCCACCTGTGTCTGATTGATGATCGCGGCTGCCAGTATTTCTCCATCCTCTTCGCACACAAAAAGGTCGTCTCTTTCGTATGCATCCTTTGCTGTCTGCTCTACCCGATACACACCCTTAAGCTAGCCAATCTTTACAAGACCGGCTGACTCCTATTCATGAATATGTTCGTAAATATCAGCTACTGCTGCGATATCGTCCTGTTTCGCTTTTCGAAACATGGCTGTTCCTCCTCGTCTAGCCAGCGTAAAAACATTCTCTAAAAAGTAAATTTGAATCTTTTTCTTTTTTTCCACATTTTACCCAGCCTGTTTTTCCATCTCTTGTCTTAATCTTTACACTAAGAATTTTCTTAGACATATATATTTCTAATGGCTTTGCCTCTGTTTTTGCACGTAACACTGTTCCTGTAGTCTTTTTAGTAGATGGACTCGTATATAAAGTCTTTGCTTTTCTCATTGTTCCATATCCGTGTAAATAAACTTTATCAGTAATCAAATCAGTCATTGCAACACTTGTCACCTTAGCAGCTCTAGATTCAATTTTTAATTTTCCATCTTTATAAATATAATTATATTTATAAGTAGCAACTCCTAACGGAACACATACGGATTCTTCTACTGTAATAAGTCGATTTCCAGATACTTTTAACTTATCTGTAATTACATGACGTCCATATTTCTCACTATAATTTGCAAACCTAAGCGCCTTGATTAACTTGCCCGACTTATATCGATATAAGACTCCCCATACCTCATTTTCTCCATCTGCAATGCCTTGTACCCATAAATAAACTTTACCATTCTTTAACGTAACAAGTTTAGTACTAAGAGTAATTGATCCCCAACTATTACTCTTGTCTTTTTTTATTTTCTTTCCATTAATTGATATAGTAAAACCTGTATAGTAATCTGCCTTATCTTTATACTTTTTAATTAATATTCTATCCTTCTTTTGATCACCCGTTATATCATATTTTTTATATACTTTTCCAGATTTCAAGTTAACAATAGAAGGATTCTTTGTTTTCGCATGTACATGAACAGGTGTTACTAACATCATTCCTAAAATACAAAAAGCAATTAAACATACTTTCTTTTTTAACTTTCTCATTTTCAGACCACCTTTTCCTGCTATACTTGATTTTTAATCATCTATCCTGCGTAAAAGCACTCTTTGAAAAGTAACGATTTGTCGCTAAATTTTCTTGATCCTTTTACCCAGCCGGTCTTGCCGCTCGCGGTTTTAATCTTAATGTTAAATGCTTTGCCTGTCATATAAATCTTCACTGCTTTTGCTTTTGTTCCGGCTTTTACAGTAGCTACTTTCTTCTTGCAGGAAACACTGTTGTATAATGCTTTCGTATTCTTCATCGTTCCGTATTTTCCATTTGCACGATAAGTGTAACCGGCACTTGTAATCTCATATGCGGAAGATGTCTTCTTTAATGCGCCTTTTTTATAAGTATAATTTACTTTGTACTCAACACCAGCCATCGCTGTAGACATAATATACTGTTTTGTGCTGATCGTGTTGCCTGACACTTTCAGGATATCCGTATGATGATGGTTCGTATAATTGTAAGATGTCTTTGAGAAATCAACGACTTTTTTAAATCTTCCTTTTTTATACTGGTAAATACATTCCCACGGATCGTCTTCATTATCCGTCTCACCCTGTACCCAGAGATACGCTTTTCCGTTCTTTAATGTTACCAGTCTTGTGTGGATTGCATAGGAAGTCCATGTTCTTGTAATCTTTGTCGTTTTCTTGTTCACCGTAATCTTTACAGTCCCGTATCTGTCATACTGGTCTTTTGGAATACTGATCTTCACTGTATCTTTCTTTTTATCACCGGTGATATCATAACTTTTGTAAGTCTTTCCTGCTTTCAGTTCCACCATGGACGGATTCTTTGCTTCTGCTTTCATCGGCGACATAAATAAAACTCCTGTCAAGCATACCATTGCAGCTACTGCTGCCTTTTTCCATTTTCTCATAAGCTCCTCCTTTTCTTCTATGTTTTCCTGCAACAATTGATACTTTGATGATAGCATTGACTTGCAGATCACACAAGATACTACCAGTCATATATTCGCTTTTCTGTTCCGATTTTTCAGTGACAAAAGTGCAATTACCGTTAAATGGGGACGGTTCTTTTCTAAAAAAGCCCCGTCCCCATTTATATATTTTTTCAACTAACTCTTACTATCTATCCCGCATAAAAGCACTCTTTAAAGAGCAATTTGCTTTCGTCAAATTTCTTGCTGCATTTTAACCATCCGGTTTTACCGTCAGCAGTCTTAATCTTTACGCTTATAAATTTATCGCACATATAAATATTTGTTGCTTTTGCTTTTGTTCCCGCAGTCACAGCAACACCGGTTGATTTACTTGTGGATGGACTGGTATAAAGCATTTTATTATTTTTCAATGTGCCCCAGCTGCTCTTCGTGCGATAAGAATAGGATGCTTTTACGATAGCAGCAGTTCTTGATACGATATGGAATTTTCCATTCTCATATTTGTAATCATATTTATAAACAACCTCACCAAGCGGGCTCGTCATATTGCTCTGCTTTACAGTAAGCGTGTTGCCGGAAACTTTAACTACATCCGTACTCAGATGATAGTAATATTTCTTTACATATCCATCAAATTTCAGTTTCTTTTCCAGTTTGCCTTTGCGATATTGATACAGGCATCCCCATGTATCATCTGCATCTTCTGAAGAACTCTTCACCCAGAGATATACTTTTCCGTTTTTCAGTGTTACAAGGCTGGTCTTATAATAGAAAGAACCGATTCCTTTTTTCACAATTTTCTTTCCGTTGACAGATACTGTGATCCGCTTGATAAAGTCACTTTCATCACGTTTTCCGAGTGTAATCTTGATCTTATCTTTCTTTTTATCCCCGGTAATATCATATTTTGTATAAGTTTTCCCCGGTTTCAGTCTGACAAACGCCGGATTCTTCACTTTACCGGCTGCCTTCGCATGTGCCGGAGCCATTGTCAGTGCCGTGCACAGGCAAATTGCTGCGACAAACAGATACTTTCTTAATGCTTTCCTCATGTTGTTCTCCTCCATTCTTGTCATCGCGTCTGTATATTTGCTTTACATGGAAAGCATATTCCTTAATTGTTAATATTTCCATTGCAAAATTCTTAATATTTTATTATGATGCCAGGGGCAAAAGCCTGAAAACACACTGTGCTTACGTAGGAGTAGTTTTATGAAAAGTCCAGCCATTTTACTTCATCATAAAAAAACCTCCGGGACTCTTTCCTTCCCGGAGATTTTATCTTTATTTTCTTACTTTTCTCTCGAAATCCATGCTATAAAAGGATTTATGATATGTTCTCTTATCTCTGTTTTATAATAGTTCGCTGATTCCGTCCGCCATTGCGCTGAGGATAATGCAGCAGGAGGTTG
>NZ_QUFR01000014.1:0-71008 GCF_003478575.1 Dorea sp. AF24-7LB | reverse complement strand
TTGCCATGCCTCGCAAACCCGCATAAATACTGAATGTGTGGAGTTTTGCTCATGGCTATTGTATACTGATAAAACGAGGTGATAAAAGTGGCATATAGAATTTTGATCGTGGATGATGACATCGAATTATTAAAGATGTTAAAGAACTATTTTGAAATCAAACGATATGATGTAATGATGGCAGAAGATGGCACAGATGCTTTGGAAAAAATCCATAAGAAACCGGATATTATCTTGCTGGACATCAATATGCCTAAAATAGACGGATTAGAAGTATGCAGACGTATCCGGGGCAAAGTAACTTGTCCCATTATCTTCCTGACGGCAAAAGTGGAGGAGCAGGACAGGGTAAACGGGCTTTTATCCGGTGGGGATGACTATATACTGAAGCCGTTTAGTCTGAAAGAACTGGATGCTCGTATTATTGCACATTTGAAGCGTGAGGAGCGTCATAAAGGGAAGTCTGAATACAGATTCCACGGAGACCTCAGTATTGATTATGGAGCAAAGAGGGTTCAGATCGGTGAAAATGATTTGGAGCTTACGAAGCTGGAATATGCAATCATTGAGTTTTTGTCCATGAATCCAGGACAGGTTTTTGACAGGGAGCGGATATACGAAAAGGTGTGTGGTTATGATGCGGAAGGTGACAGCCGTGTTGTTACGGAACTGATCCGGAGAGTGAGAAAGAAACTGGCGGAATATACGCAGACAGAATACATTGAGACAGTATGGGGGATGGGGTATCGATGGAAAAGATAAGAAATTTATCCTTGAAAAAGACAATGGTTTTATATACGATACTCAGCTTGATTGTCACTTTTTTTCTTTCTGTGTCAATTATTGAGATTGCCGGGCAGATACAGGAGGAGGTCTGGTGGAAGTACGTGGATCAGGACGAGTATTATCAGGCAATGAATGACCGCAATGAAAATTTTGAGGTAGTGGTACCGAGACCGAATCAGAGTAAAATGAGCAGAATGGACTGGCATATTTCAGAAACCTGTGATTTCCTTCAGACGTACGGAGTATTGCTTTTTTCTTTTTCCGGATGTGGAATTGCGGTCAGCCTGTTTTACAAAAATAAATTAAAGAGACCGATTCAGGAACTGAAGATGGCATCACAGATGATTGCGGAGGAAGATCTGGATTTTCATATGGCTTATGAGAACGAGGACGAGATGGGGATGCTGTGCAGGGAATTTGAAAGGATGCGTGGGCAGTTGGAAGAAAATAACCGTAGACTTTGGCAGATGATCGAAGATGAGCGGGTACTGCGTGCAGCGATTGCCCATGATATCCGCTCGCCGCTTGCAATCATGCGGGGATATCAGGAAATGCTTTTGGAATTTGTTCCGGAAGATATGCTTGATCAAGAGAAAATGATGGAGATGTTAAGGGGCGGTATGCTTCAGATTGAACGGATGAACCATTTTATTGATAGTATGAGGAAGATGACGAAATTGGAAGAACGGGAATTAAACTGTTCCGTGGTAGATATCCGGCAGTTGATAAACCAGATAGAAGCTCTGGCAGAAGTCGTGGTGGAAAAATCAGAAAAGAATTTTACAGTGACGACAGTGAGAGAATCTGAAATACTGACTGCGGATGAGGAAATCATCATGGAAGTAGCGGATAATCTGTTGGCTAACGCATTCCGCTATGCCAATCAGGAAGTTAGGCTGAAGCTGACAGTGACACCCCAATATCTGAAAATGAGTATCAGGGATGACGGAATTGGATTTCAGGAAAATATCGACAGGGTGACACAGGCGTTTTATCATGAGAATCCACAGGATGACTTAAAGCATTTTGGAATGGGTATGTATATCAGCCGTATCTACTGCGAACGGCATGGTGGGAAACTGCTGATAAAAAATGTAGCAGATGGCGGTGCGGAAGTTGAGGCAGTGTTTAAAAATTATGTATTAGAAGAACAACAGCAGAAATAAATGGCTGTTGTTTTTTTGTTGTGATTTGTAGGCTATGCTGTTTGTAGAAAAAAGAAAGGCGGGATGACTTATGAAAGCAATCATAAAAAGGAATCTGAAAAATTATCTTAAAAATCCGATATTCTGGATCGGTTTGATTGTTGTTTTAATCAGTATGTACCAGACACTTGCACCCTATCTGTCCATTCATTACGTGAAGTCGGATGAAACCTTCAGGAAGGTAAAAATGGCCTCCGATGGGGATGTTATGGAGGGATGTATTCCGGCAACACCGGATAAGGAGAGAGAACTGTGGGAGAAAGAGATTGTAAAGATACTTCAGGACACAGAGAATGGGTTTGGCATGTCGGAAGTAGAGGCGGAGGCAGTGATATCTGAGATGAAACAGATGAAGATTACGGAGGCGTGTCAGTATCTGAAAACGGAATACCACTTTAATGGTGCCAATTATGTGTATGAGGACGTTTCATGGTATCAGGGAAGCCCGGAGGAAGTCAACCGGTATATCAGAGAAAATCTTGAGAAACATCCATTCTCCTATTATTTCGGAAGAAAATTTACAGATTTTGCAAGCCTGCATATGGCATTCTTTGCAACGGTTCTGCTGGCGTTTTTATTTTTCCAGGATATGAGGAAAAATACTTATGAATTGCTGCACACCAAACCGATGACGGCTTTTCAATATATTGCCGGGAAAATAAGCAGTGGATTTCTCATTATGACGGCGGCACTGGTCATTATGAATATCGTATTTATCATTTTGTGTTACGCCACGGCAGTAAAATCAGGATTTGCTATGAACATACTGGATTTTGTTCAGAATTCGATCCTGTATGTCCTGCCGAACATCCTGATGATCTGCTGTGTGTATGCGGTTACAGCGCTGCTGTTTAAGAATCCGCTTCCAGCGGTTCCGGCGCTGGTTCTTTATATCATTTATTCTAATATGCTGACATGGGACAGCAAAGGACAGTGTCATGCAAGACCATTCTCTATTATGGTTAGATTTCCGGGGAATTTTTTTGAAACGGAATTGCCACATCAGGTATATCTCAATCAACTGCTTCTTGTGGCAGCATCCATACTGCTCATGTTTATAGCGGTGTGGATGTGGAAAAGGAGGAGAGTATATTGAAGAAAGAAGTAAAAATATGTATGCCATATTATAAAATTGCATATTCAATCGCTTTTGTTGTGATATTGAGTGCAATCCAGCCTGTTGTATATGCGAATGAAATCGGGCAGGCAGTAGAAAGAGCTGTTTCGCTTCTGGCAGTCGTTTTCTGTGCAGATACTTATCTGGTGGAAGTGCAGAGCAAACGCTCGGAAGTATTCTGCCTTTATAATCTAAAAAAGCAGGCAGGGGTAGTTTATAAAAGACTATTTGTGCAGGTAGCTTATCTGATTGGAATCAGTTTGTTGGCATATGGACTCTTTTATTGGCAGAAACCGGTGAATCTGACAGAAGAATTAGATGGCGGTGCCTTGTTTGGAATTTATTGTATTGCGATTCCCGGAACTGTTTTGTTTTGGAGTGTGCTTTCCGTAACTGTCAGCAATCTGGTTCGAAACAGATGGATTGGTATGGGTGTCGTGCTGCTTTTCTGGTGTTTCTCTATTTCCGGAAAGGCAACTCAGTTTTTGAAAAACTGGGGACCATTTTCCTACGGAACTTGTGATTTCGGTAAGCTGACAGAGTGGAGCTGGCTTGGCGGGAAGGTGCTGTGCGTGGTATTTGCGGGGATGATGCTTGCATTTGTTCCTAAGATATTAAAGAAGAGAGGGTAAGATTATGAGTATAAGAATAGACGATTTAACAGTAACATTTAAAAATGGAGTGACAGCGGTAGATCATGTGGATCTGGAAATCCCACATGGGATATTTGGTCTGTTAGGTGAAAATGGTGCAGGAAAAACAACGTTGATGCGGGTGCTTACAACGGTGCTTGCACCCACAAGTGGAAAAGTTCTGTTAGATGGTACGCTATATTGCGAAGCAAATTACGAAAAGATACAGAAAAAGATTGGGTATCTGCCACAGGAAATTGATCTGTATCCGTCTTTGACTGTTCGAGAATGTCTGGAGTATATGGGAGATCTGGCTGGAATTGAGAAAAGAGAAAGCAAGAAAAGGATTGATTACTATCTGGAGAAGACCAGTCTTGCAGACCATCAGAAAAAGAAAATGCGGCAGCTTTCAGGTGGAATGAAGCGAAGAGTTGGATTAGTGCAGGCATTACTCCATGAGCCGGATTTTTTAATTGTGGATGAACCAACAACAGGGCTCGATCCGGAGGAACGCATCCGTATCCGTAATTTACTGGTAGATTTTGCAGAAGAACGCACCGTATTATTTTCAACGCATGTGGTGGAGGATCTGATGGCAACCTGTAATCAGCTTGCGGTTATGAAAAAAGGTAGATTCCTTTATACAGGAACAATGAGGGAATTATTGAATAAGGCAAGAGGGCATGTATGGGAATGCTGTACAGAGGACGAAAGCCTTGCAAGAGAATTAGAAAGAAAATATCATATTTCCAGTAAGCAGTATACGGAGGAAGGAATTAGATTAAGACTGTTAGGGGAGAATATGCCGTCAGAAAGTGGATGTATAGCTTGTGACGTAACTTTGGAAGATGCATATATCTATGTAACCAATCGATAAACATTGTTAATGAGGAGTGAAAGCTAAATGCTAAGAAAAGCAGGTGATGTTATGGGAAAGTGATGATTCTTACCATTTCTGATTCCGAAGAGGGAATCCTGAATAAAATTAAATCAGTTCTAGCCTGCGAAAGTACGTTAGAAGTTATGGAGATTACAAATTCTGAAAAGTTGACATTCCAAGGTTTGGAAATAGACCAGCTTCAGCGGAGCGTAATCAAAGATGGTAAGGTTGTGGAACTTACCAGACATGAATATGACCTGCTTTTTTATCTGGCCTTATCCCCCAATCGGGTATTTACAAAAGAACAGATTTACCAGCATATTTATGAGGATGTGGAGTCAGAAGTGGATAACCGTGTCTATGGGTTAGTCAAGAATCTGAGAAAGAAAATAGAAGAAAATCCGGAAGAACCGCACTACATAGAAACGATACGTGGTGTAGGCTACCGTTTTCGGGCATAAAAAGAGCCGTCCGATTGGGCGGCTCGAAGTATTTAAACAGCAGTTTTCTTCACTGCCTGTTTATAGTTACCGGTAGCATCGTAATCTCCAGAGAGGAGCAGATTCTGGCGAAATTGCTCCAGTTTGATCTTGAAGCGTTTCCCATCCTCAACAGTCGTAAGCATGGTAAGAGCTTCTAGCATTCCCTGAATATATCCGGTTAGCAGGTAATATCTGCAGGGTTCTTCCGATGGTGAGATATTGGACAGGGTTTCTTCCAGATGTTCCTGACGTTCCCTGAGCCATGCATCCCAGACATCCAGTTCCAAATCAGTCATGGTGTTCCTCCTTTAAATCTGATGATAATCGTCTTTGGTGTGGAGGGGAGAAGTTTCATGCACAAGCATTTTTCTGCTCCAGATCCAAATATGGATTTGTAAATTCAAAAATAATAAGTTCATCCGCATCGAACATGAGCTCCAACTCTTTTAGTGTAGCTGCTGGATATCCGCAATCTCTGAATCGTTCTAATACGTCTGTTTCCGTTTCAAATGGTTCACCGTCTTCCAGCTTTTCTCCGATTATTAAGCCACATGGAGTCAATAGGCTTTCTTCATATAAGCGGACACAATATCGGTCAGGGAAAAATAGGTGTGCTTCATCCGTGTTATAATAAATTCGTTCTCCAGGTTCTATGCTTTGCATCACAAAGGGAACATGATATGCAGCGGCTATCGCCTGATATGCTTCATAAAGTGGAGTCCATGCTGTCTCTAAAGAAAGTAGAATATACGTATCATTCCATTCCATGTAGCTGACATTTCCACGAAGAGATATTCCGGTGGAATCTATTTTCTTGTGGGAAAATAAATTGCCAATCCAGCATAAATCAGGATTCTGGTTCAGAATGATGTAGGTTTCCAGGTCCTCCCACAAGTCATATAGTCCTTCCGGATTTCCTTCTGTATAAAAGATCACATCATCACAGCAGATATTTGCCATTACACATCCACCTCCGTTCCAAAAGTTTCACCCATATTCTGGTTGGAAACCGTAAGGTTTACAGGGGATAAGGTGCCAGAGGCAAGCCATTGTTCGATTGCATCAATTACCTGCTCCAGCGTGTCGTTATAAGCCACATTGCAGTCTTCCAGTCGGAGAAACTGCAGGTATGCTTCATGAAGAAGGCTTGGATCATCACGCAGCGTTTCATATGGAAGGTTGCAGAGTCCGATTCTTTCCTCCAGACGTTCCATGGAGCGGCGGATGAAGTCGCAGGAAATAAATTGTTCCCGGTAGATGTTATAAGCAGCTTCAAGCTGGTCATAGGTCAAAATAAATGAGACTTTCTCGCAAGGATTAGATGGTTGTTCTTTCATGGTAAATTCCTCCATTCATACTATGATTGGCTGGTGGTACGGATTCTCTTTGTTCGGGAGTAAGATGTACCAGTAGTTTCCAGCGCAGGTCGATTTCTCGGTGAATCCAGGTATCATTTTCATAAACTTCATGTGTCAAAAAATTGTAAATTGTCGGTTCTTTTTCTATATCATCCAGATCTGCGACCAGACAAGTTGCCTGATTCACATAGGGCCAGAGTGCCTGTTCGACCATATGGCGTAGTTCCAGTATCAGAGGATATATCTGTCCTACATCGTAGGTTTTGGACATGCAGGAGCTGATTTTCTTCAGCATCCCGGAAGTTTGTATCATCTGGTTGATGACGGTACATTGTTCCTCCACATCTGCATCCGGATTCAGGACCAGCCGGTGGAGCAGCACAGATTTTGCATAGGCAGAAGCGGTCAGGTTGATGTTTCTGACCAGTTCTTCATACGGCTGCTTATACTGTGTCTTCAGCACTTCCAGAGGCACATGTTCCCGGTTCTTCTTTAAGGTGGAGAGGAGCCCCGAAAGGCAGCTCTCCAGTTCTTCCATTCTTGTCAAGCACACATCGCCTCCAGCTCCATCGGAACACGGGTGTAGCTGAGACGGTAAATACTGTTGCAGGTCTCAAATACCACACCGTTTTCGGATACTTCCAGAATACTCTGCACCGGACTGGTAGCAAAGGTCTGGTTATAACTATAGATCCACGCCCGTTCTCCCAGATGGAGGGGCAGGGACAGGATTCCGGTGAGGACATATTCTTTCTTTTGGGTGGTGTGTAAGGTTATATTTGTATTCTTCATTGATTTCACGCTCCTTTCCTTACTTAATTTTGTTTGCAATTACGGCAGCGACCAGTTTAGCGCATCCCAATTCCATCTCGGATAAATGCTGTCCGGTTCTGGAACAGAGAAGAAGTGCCAGCGGCTCTCTGTCTTCCCTTAAAATCGGGAAAAAAGCACAAACCGGTTGACGGGTGTTGGATACCGGGTAGACAGGGCAGTTCTCAGCAGAGATCAGTTCCTGGCCGTCCGCAACCAATTCGGCGAGTTCTTCTGTAACGGGAGTGCCTTCCGGAAGATAGATGCCCGCAGATACGAGTATGTGAGCCTCACTGCAAATTGCGATACCACAGTGGATGACACTGTAGAGGACGGAAAGATAGGAAGCCATTTCCTCTTTTCCGTTTAAGTGGGTAGGGCATTTGCGTAAAAGCAGCTCCATTCCCACATTTTCCAGTTCCAGTGCATCTCCGTCTGAGAGCTTCATTTGTTTCCGGATTTCTGCAGGGATGACGATACGCCCCTGAGAGTCCATGGTCCGGATGAGTGCAATATTCATAACTAAAGTCTCCTTTCTTAAAAAGAGGAGAAGCAGTAAAGTACCGCTTCTCTTCTGAAAATTTAGGCAGCGTAAGGCGGAGCCTGTGCTGTCTGTTGCATTTGACTGTTCTGCTGGTCTGCCAGCATCCGTTTTCCGTTATTGATCAGTGATGCAGCAATCACCGTTTCCCAGTTGGAAATATAGGAATCCGTCCGCTTCAGAAGCGTGAACAGATCCATGTCGGTAAGCTGGATGGCTGTCGTCTTTTCGGACTGGAAGCTGCGTGGCTGCATGTAGGAACCACCGTTCTTATTCTGTGCTTTGATGCCTTTCCCATTTACAATCTGGATTTTCCATGGGCTTTTCATAGGCTGCCCTTTGGAATCATAGGGATGTCTGGAGATATAAAACATCTGGGCTGTGGAATAACCGTTCTGATCGGGATTGCCGTAGATCTTGCTCTGGCTCCATTCAAATTCCTGAAAACCGGAAGTGATCCGGGTTAAGAGGAACTGGATCTGTTCCGGTGCCAGGTTGAAACGGGTGATGATATTCCGGTCTCCGGTACCGTTGGAATAATCCTGAATGGTGATGCAGATTAAAGAATGTACTTTATGCCCGTTTTCCTGATATTCCCCTTTGGCATGTAGCTGTGCATAGTTGCCGAGTGGTGCGTAGCGGAGCCGGTCATAAAAGGCAATGAGTGCCCGGTCATTCTGGATCTTGCAGATCTGGTCGGTAATCCGGTTTTGATAAGTTTCATTCATGAGTATTCACCTTCCTTTATTTGAGATGCTGTTTGACAAGCTGTGCCATATTCTTTGGAAGCTCTTCCAGTTTCGTGATATCCAGGAATCCGTCCTTGTAAATCCTGCGGATATTTTCCTTATCGTCACCAATGGCAGCCGCAAACAGGATGACATCCCGTTTTTCGTATTCTTTCTTGATGCCCCGCAGATCTGCCTCTGCTTCCGTTCCGCTGTAGCCGTAATCGGCTGGCTGACCGTCAGAAATCAGGATCAGCAGCTTCTGAAGCTCCGGGCGTGTGCACAAATGCTCTGCTACGAAGCGGAGAGCTGCGCCGTCCCGGTTCCCGTTGCGGTCGCACATATCCATCAGCCGGTAACAGTCCTCATTGTCCACAGAATCAAATTCTGCATAGGAGTAAAGAGCAACGCCGCCTGCATCCGTGGAATGCCCGTAAATGGTGATAGGGATACCGAGGCTTTTACAGAAATCATAAAGGACAATGGCAGTCTTTCTTGCATGTGTCATCCGGTCACCCCAACCCATCGAACCACTCTCGTCAATCAGGAGGGCAACAGCCAGACGTTTTTCCTCTCCTGGAAGTCTGGTTCTGGTAAAGATGGTTCCGTCTGTCTTATAGAGAGCATGGGAGTCCAGACGTTTTCCAAACAGGAGATTCTTCTGCTTTCCGCCTTGCTGTTCTTCTTTCAAAAGCGGCAGGATGGTGCTTTGCAGCTTTTTGGAAGCCCGCAGGAGCGGGGGAGCAACTGTCTGGTATTCATTCTTCAGGTAATCGGAAACACTGGTCAGGCGATGGATGGTAACATGGATGCCTGCATGGGCATTGCCGTAATGAATATCATTGGCTGTTTTCTGCAGTTCCTCGGTCAGTTCCGTCTGACAGTCTTCCTGCACCTTTTCTGCAGCCACATCGTTCAAGATCCGGAACAGATCCTCTGCAGCATGCTCATAGCCGCTGCCCTGATACTGACTGACATAAGTGACGCCGGGGTTGTTTTCATCCAGAATGGTATTGGTCTTTGTAAGAGCGATGCGCCCGCCTTCTTCCGAAAGCACCTGTTTGGCTTCCTCTATAGCATCCTCTTTGGTACGTGGACCGGAAGGAGCATTGCCCTCATCATTCCCGCTTCCTTTTGGGGAAGCTGGTTTGATATTCTTTGGAATGGCACCGCTTTTTCCGGTCGGAAGAGGAGCGCCGCTGCTGACTTCATCCCCTAGAAGATCTTCCAGAGCATCGGCAGCGGAATCCTCGCCATGCATTTCCAATTCCTCCCGTGTTTTTTCGATGAGCGGCTGGATATAGTTCCAGGTCAGGGCTAAGAGCGCATTGGAAACCAGCATCCGGTCAGTGCCTTTTTCCGATTCCATTGCCGTATCCAGAAGATCGGTACAATCGGAAATGGTATCCAGATAATCCCCCTGATAGCCGGTGGGATTGTTGATGTTTCCGGTCCGGCAATAGGAAAGGATCAGGTTGGCAATGATGGAAAATGGCTGGTATTCTTTGTCAATTTGTTCCTGTATGGAAGGAATCTGTTCGGACATACGCAGGTTATTGAGTTCAATCCCCTGTCGGAAGGTGCCGTGGAATTCCTCACACATACGGTCTTCAATATGGATGTCTTCCAGAATGTTTTGAAAAGTTGCGGCGCATCGTGCCAGTGTCAGGCATCCGGCTTTGTCCTTTTCTTCTAACACTTCTTTGATCTCCTCCAGTGCTGTCTGATAAGCTGGAAGGGATAGCTCCGGCTCCTTCGGATAGAAGGAACCGTTTTCCAGACTCCTCAGATGAACAGCGTGGGCTGTGAAATCAGAATAGAGTAAGTGCCCCACTTCATGCCCGGTGAGCCCTGTCAGGCTCTGGGAACGTAAGAAACGGGTGGGGAAAGACTGGGTGATCGGGTTCGCTGCGTTGAGATGTACCTTATAATTGTCGGTATATGCAACGCCTGCCTGTTCGGAAATGTCCCAGTCCAGCAGTACCTGCAGTCCATACCGGTAACGTCCGGTAACGGCTCTGGCAAGGGAGGTCTGGTACTTCTGATAGGCAGCGGAGAGGAATAACTCCTCATCCGCAATGGAATCCTCTTTTGCCCGGATTAGTTTCTTTAAATTTCTTTGGCTGTGATTCACGTGATATTCTTCCTTTCTTTTCTTAGATTTTTTGTCAGCAGTTCCTCCATCGTGCAGCCGTAATACACAGCAAGGCGAAGGACGGCATAAGCCATCGGGGAGGAGTTTGCATTTTCATAATTCATAATGGTTTTCGGGGGAAGATTTAAGATTCTGGCAACTGCCTTTTGTGATAACTTCGGTGTTTTGGCTTGCCGGAGATAAGACAGATTATCTGCCAGATGCTTTCGGATCTGGGCTTCTGTGAGTGCTGCTTTTCTCATAGGCGTGTCCTACGCAGCAAGCACAGTATCCAGACAGCTTTCTTCCACTTCCGTACGGTTCTCAGCATCGGCAGAGGCAGAGGCAAGCACCGTGTAACGGGCCGCTTCCCGGATATCCCCGCAGACCATGTAGGACTGCACCCAGGAAATCAGCTCCCTCATGCCACAGCAGCCATCTGTAATGAGATTTTCCCGGCAGTAGACAGCCATGGATTTGACAATGCGTGTCATCAGACGTACCGTTTTTGCATCCTTGCATCCGGTAACAGCCATGGCACGTTCTACCTGTGTATCCTCATCCGGTTCATCCAGATCAATCACAAGGTTCATTCGGGAAATGACAGACTGGTTCATCTGTTTACAGCCTGCATAGTCATTGTTTGTGGTGATTACGATGGTCGTATCCGGATGACGGTGGATGGTTTCTCCGTTTGGAAGATATACGCTGTTACAGCGGTCTAAAAGGGAGTTAAGTCCAACCAGTACACCGGGATTAGCAATGACCGTAGGCTCCTGTATCTCAAGAATATACCCATAGCGGATGGCTTCGACTAGAGGCGTATCCACATACTGGAAGTTCTGTCCGGAGGTGTGTTCCTTATAATAGCTGTGCATTTCATCAAAAATCGTATCGATCAGCTTCTGGTAGGTGTCCTCGGCAGAAATTTCTTCATCATAGTTTCCGGTCAGCTTCTGATAGGCACCGGAGGGATCTAACTGGATTTCCTGAAAAGACGGGTACTGCCGCTGAAGCCGGGTGCGTTTTCCGTCCACATCCGGAAGAATCTGACCTAAAAGGTCGAATACCTCTGTATTTGCGGAACAGGTAATGCAGCGGTAAGGAAGGTGAAGTGCGGAAGCAATGGCTTTGGCTCCTTCGGTCTTTCCGGTACCTGCCGGTCCCCGTAAAAGAAAATTCCGCATCGGCTGTGTGGTATCCGTTGTCAGTTTTGCGTGTTCGCAGATCCGTTTGATTTCCGGAGGGATGATGTACCACTCTGCCAATGTCGGAACAGATACCTCCTCTTCCGGAGACAGCCTTCGGGATGCGGTCAGGATAAATTTCCCAACAAAATCATCTCTGGAAATGGCTGCCTGTGCTTTCTTAAATCCACTTCCTGGACGTAACACCTGAAAGTCTCCATGGAGCACTTCGGTTGGTGCATAGACCCCCTTCTGGATATTTAACGGTTTGATCAGCGACAATACGCCGTTTGCCGGAAGGTCAATCTTAACACCACCGGTCGGGAGACCTGATGCATAGCGGGTTCTCCGGTAAATGTTGTCGCAGAGAACGGCTGCTGTTTCCGCAGCGGCGTCCAGATCGGGATAACCGTTGTCCCGGTGCGCTTTTAATTCCTGATACTTTTCATTACACTCTTCATCTGCCAGAAAAACCGGCATCAGTGCGAACAGCAGAGCCGCACCGGACTGTTTGGAGTCTTTAAATTCGTATTTTTCCGGTGTGCTTTCCACATCCGGCGGAGGAGTATAGCAGCCTCCGTAAAACTTTCCGTTTAGCTGGTTGTAGACAACCACCTGAAGATCACCGGTTTTGCTCGGATATTCCGCCACAACAAAATTGTTGGATTGGGTACCGACCGCCCCAAGCTTTTCCGGCGGGGTACTGCCAACCGGGTTTTCCAGCTCCAGATAAGCAAGGACTGCCCGCAGGGTAGCTGCATGAAGCGTGGATTTTTTCCGTGGCTGAGTACAGTATTTGGATGCAATGTCATCAAAGATTGCATGGTCCGTATAATCCTCAAATGGTTCCGGGAGTTTGCGTTTGAACCCCCAGGTTGCTACGATGTTATTTGCCATGATTCGTTCCTCCTTCTTATGAGATCCAGGACAGTTCCAGTGCCTGCTCGGTCTCTTCTGTGGTCAATTCATCTTCAGTAAAAATCTCCGTCAATTCGCCCCAGTAATCTTTGGGCGGGAAATGTTCCAGCTTTCCCCGGACTTCCGGTTCAGTGCCGTTCAGAATATAGACATCTCCCTGCTCGTTGATAAACAGCTTTTCATAGCCCCTTGCCTGTAAGTCACCGACCAATTCCATCAGTAGCGGTTTCCCAATCAGGGAATACCATGATTTGGGATTAACGGCTGGTCTGGAATCCGGATTTCCTTCTGACGGTTCCTTTTTATGTAAGGATTCAATGGTCATCATCTGAAGCGTCAGACTGCCACGGGCATCCATGAGAATTTCCGCAAAATTATAACTTCCGGTATTCCGTGTGCGAATCCGTAATGGTTCCCCATCCAGTATCTGGGAGAGCGGTGGTTCTTTCACAAAATCCCATGTGGCATCCGGGAAGGCTTCCTTGAGCTTTCCGGTAATCTGGAATTTGATCTGTCTCCAGAGAATGGTTTCCAGATCAGGTGTTCCTTCCAGATGACGAGTTCTTTCTGGGCGTTTTCGTAGCTTATGCTCCCTGTTTTTCAGGCGTTCCGTGAAAAGCGGGAGAAGATAACTGAACAGCGTGACTCCGATACCGATCAGGGCAATGCCTGCAATCAGAAGCCGGTTGGCATCCTGTGGTACGAAAAGTGCTGCAAGAAACAGTACAAGCACGACAAACTGTAAGAATTTTTTTCGATTTGATTTTTTCATGAGCTGATTCCTTTCTGATTCATGATTCTTAGACAAGCCCGGAAGCTGGATGGGAAATCGCCGCTTCCGGACATGAAAAAGAGGAACTGCATCATCACAAAGATGATAAATGCAATTCCTCAACATAGGGTTCCTTGAGAGTTAATAGGGCAACTGGGATGCCATCTGTTCCGGCACATTTTGAAAGCCGTCAGTTGGCTGACTGCCCGGCATACCTCCGTAATTTGGCATTCCGGTATAACTGCCCTGCGGCGGGTAGCTGCTCTGTGGCTGACCGGTTCCGTTTGGCGGAGCCTGATACTGTCCGCCATTTGCAGGAGGCGTGTAGGCACCGTTAGCAGGAGCCATTCCCTGCTGTGGATAGCCGCCAGGCATTGCCTGATTCTGGTAGCTGCCATTGGGATTTCCCTGCATTGGGTAGCTGCCATTGCCGGCTGCACCGGGCGTTGCCGCACCACCATTCGGCTGGCTGTTCTGGTTTGCACCCGGATGTCCGGTATTGCTGTCAGAACGGTTGGATGGTACAAAGTGCCAGTCCTTGACATTGATCCTCGGACCGGCATTTGCCTGCCCCGCATTCTTTCCTTTCTGATAAATGAACGGATGAAGCTCCAGATCACCATAGATCATCAGCCCGGTTCCTTTCTTTACGCCTGCTTTTGCTAAGCGTTCTGCAAGGAACTTGTTAAAATAGCACTGATAGTAAATGGTTTCTTCCTTTCCATCCTGGCCTCGCTGTGAAACTGCAATGTCCAGAGAAACATATTCCGTACCGGAATTTTTTCCTTGCTGCATCTCAGGATCTCTTGTGGCCCTCCCTAAAATTGTTAAAATTGCTGACATAAAAATTCTCCTTTCTGCCTCTTTGGGCGTTAAAATAGATTAAAATAAAAAAAGTGCCATTATAGCACCGTATAAAACGGCAGTATAATGACACGATTTTCCAAACTTAAACTGCATATGCTTCTGGATGAATGGTCCAGACTCCCATGACGGGACAGCACAAAAACTTAAATACAAGATTATATTAACACAAGATATAGCATATGTCAAAAGAATTAGAACTATATATAGCATATGTAGACGAGGTGGAAGGATAATATCAAAAGAATTTTGGACATAGTTATAAAAGTGCAATATAATATTGTTTAAATCGGAAAATGGAAGGATGAGAAAAATGGAGCAGAAAAACAGAATTCTGATTGTAGAAGACGATACGGATATCAATAATCTTTTATATACGGCATTACAGAAAGCAGGGTATGAGACGGTACAGGCTTTTTCCGGGACGGAAGCGAGGATGCTGTTCCAGATGGATAAGGCGGGCTTTTCTTTGATTCTATTGGATCTGATGCTTCCGGGAATTTCAGGAGAAGAGGTGCTTGCCCAGATTCGGAAACAGGGCAATACGCCGGTTATTGTCCTGACAGCCAAAGACGGATTGGATGAAAAAATCGGGCTTCTTACCAGTGGGGCAGATGATTACATTACAAAACCGTTTGAGATACAGGAGGTGCTTGCCCGGATTCAGGTTCAGCTCCGCCATATGCAGCAGGAGCCGGAACATAAAAGCGTGTCATATAAAAACCTGGAACTGGACCGTGAGCGCTTTGAAGTCCGGATTGCCGGAGTGCTGCTTCCCAAAATTACAAAGCAGGAATTTGCAATTCTGGAGCTTTTACTGGAGCATCCGAAACAGGTCTTCAGCAAAGAAGAGATTTTTGAATATGCGTGGGATGAACACTATATGGGAGAGACAAAGACACTGGATGTACATATCAGCAATATCCGGAAAAAGATAAAAGCAGTAACGCAGGAGGAATATATTGATACCGTATGGGGAATCGGCTACCGTCTGCATTCTTAATCTTTACTCTTTTTTTACTATTTATTTGCGTTTGATTAGGATTTATCCGATATGATAACAGCAGATAAGAAAAGGAGATGAAAGCATTGAGTGAATTGTTATTAAGTACAAATGGATTGACGAAGCAGTATGGTCATCATAAGGCAGTGGATAAAGTAAACCTTCACATAAAAAAGGGTGCTATCTATGGATTTATCGGACGGAACGGTGCGGGAAAGACGACTTGCCTGAAGATGATCAGTGGACTTGCAAGACCGACAGCCGGAGAGATTGAGATGTTCGGGTGTAAAGGAAAAGAACTGGAGAGGATTCGTTCTCGTGTGGGGTGTCTGATTGAAGCACCGGGGCTGTATGGCAACATGAATGCATATACAAACCTGAAAATAAAATGTGAATTGTTTGGTATTCGGAAAAAGGGATACATCGAAGATATCTTAGAGACGGTCGGACTGGAAGGTGTCGGAAAGAAAAAAACGAAACATTTTTCCCTTGGAATGAAGCAGCGTCTCGGAATCGGGCTGGCACTGGTCGGGGAGCCGGATCTCCTGGTCCTTGATGAACCGATCAATGGGCTTGATCCCCAGGGAATTGCAGAGGTGCGTGATACCATACAGAGACTGCGAGATGAACGGAATATGACGATTTTGATATCCAGTCATATTTTAGAGGAATTATCTAAGATTGCAACGGATTATGGAATTATCCATAATGGAAGTCTTCTGCAGGAGCTGACAAGCGAAGAACTGATGAAACGCTGCAGTGAACGGATTGAAATAGAGTTAATCCATCCGGAGCAGGCAGTCCCGATTCTGGACAGAATGGGATTTACCAACTATCAGGTTACAGATAAGAGCCATATCCATATATTTGAACGATTGAATGAAAGAGCCAATGTCAATATGGAACTGGCAAAAGCAGGAATTTTGGTCAATGGAATTTCCATTACCAGTGAAGAACTGGAAACCTATTTCTTGAATCTGACAGGAGGGAATCAAAATGCTTAATATGATAAAAATGGATCTGTACCGGATGGTCCGGACAAAAAGTATGTATGTGGTATGGATTGTGATGGCGGCAGCTATATTCTTCTCCACATCCATGTCGAAACTGGATATTGATACGATGAACAAGGAAGCGGAACAACAGCAGACAGAAAACATTGCAGAAACAGTGAAACCAGAAACCATCAATATGGGAATGTCCGTATTCCTGCCGACACAGCCGGGAGAAAAAGTAACGGTCTTTGATCAGGTATATGCAAACCTGCAGGCGAAGTTTGTGGCGTTGTTTCTGGTGATTTTTACAGTGCTGTTTTCCAGTGCAGATATAGGAAGCGGTTATATTAAAAATATCGGCGGGCAGGTAAGGAGCCGGAGAAACCTGATCTTTTCCAAAGCTTCCGTGTTGTTTGTGTATACGACTGTTACCATGCTGCTTTATTTCATCATTCAGATTATTGCACAGCAGATGTACTTCGGATATCTGGAGTGGGGGAATGGAAGCGAGTTGCTGAGATACTTTGGTATTCAGATTTTGCTTCATTATGCACTGGTACTAATCAGTATGGCGATTGCGGTGGTTTTGAACAGCAACGTGTTCAGCATGACGATTGTTATCTGCCTGTGCATGAATACCATGATTGTCTTATACGGAGTGATCAATCATTTGATCCAGAAGGCAGGTGTGGAGAATTTCCAGATTTTGAAATATACAGTGACAGGAAAGATTGCACTTTTATCCATGTCACCGACCAATAAGGAATGCCTGACGGCAGTTGTGATTGCGGCGGCGTTCGGAATCGTGGTTACATTACTGACAGCATGGGTATTCAGAAAGAGAGATATCTAAATGATAAAACTAGGGTTCGTGCTATTGATAGCAGTGATACTGGTACAAGGAATGTTATTTTGGAAATACCAGCGGCAGGTGAAAGACATCTGCCGCCAGTTGTCGTTTCTGATGAAGCACGACAGCAACATGCTGATTACCAGAGAAATGGATTTTGGAGGCATTGGTGAGTTGGCAGATGTTTTAAACGAATGGCTGGAACTGAAGCGAAGGGAAAAGAAGGAATACTTGAAGAAAGAGGAGATGATTTCGGATACATATACAAATCTCTCACATGATATCCGTACTCCTTTGACATCCCTTGACGGATATTTTCAGTTAATGGAAACCTGTGAAGACCAGGAAGAGCAGAGACGGTATATGAAGATCATACAGGAGAGAATCGGCAGCCTGAAAGAAATGCTGGAAGAATTATTTACTTTTACAAAACTTAAAAACGATTCTTTTCATCTGGAAATGTCATCCTGCTGTATCAACAAGATTTTGAAAGATACCATATTTTCCTACTACGATGAATGGACGGGCAGAGGAATTGAACCGGAGATACAGATTACAGATAAACTGCTGTTTATGAACGGAAATGAACAGGGAATCCAGAGAATTTTTCAGAATATCATAAAAAACGGACTGGATCACGGGGAGAAGAAAATCAGTATTTCACTGGAAGAAGTTGAAAACAACATCCGGATACAGATAAAAAATCAAGTATGTCATGTGGAAAAAATAAATGTAGATCAGGTGTTTGAACGGTTTTATAAAGCGGATGAAGCACGCAGTAAGACTTCCAGCGGTCTCGGCTTATCAATTGCGAAAGAGCTGGTACTTCGTATGGATGGGAAAATCAGCGCCCGGATAGAAGGGAATGAGTTCTGTGTGGAGATTGTGTTTCCAAAATAAAAGGAAAAATTTATATTAAAGCAAGTGAAAATGGGGAATGACTTTATATAGGTTTCATGGTAGAATTACAGTAGAAAGAGAAGAGTCACTCAGTCATTTGTTGTATGAAAGGATGAGTATAATGTATAAAGTAGAACTTAAATTTGATACAAGCAAGCTCGCTCCGGAAACGGTAAATCAGATGTGTGAACAGGCAGATCAGATTTTTGAGCAGGAGGATTTAAGCTGTGCAGTCAAAGCCCTTGGAAGCAGGATTTATCTTGACCGGGGACGCAAGCAGGACTATGGAAGATTCTGGGCAGCAATCTTTCAGTTGAAAAACTCCGTAGGAATTGCAGAGAATTTGTTAGAGTGTTTCTGGTATAACGGAACAGAAAAGGAGAACCTGATTACAGACTTTATAAGGAACTAACAGATGGACAGCTTACAGAGGAAAGGCATCAATTTTGACCTGAATACACAAGCACTAAAGGAATATTATCCGAAAGGTGACTGGCATAATGCATATGCGGATGTAAGGGACTTTTTTGAAGCAAACGGATTTGAGCATATTCAGGGATCGGGATATCATTCGGTGGAAGCAATGTCAGAAGCAAAAGCCATGGCAGTTATTTATCAGATGACAAAAGAATTTCCATGGCTCAATTATTGTGTGAATGTGTGTACCATATCAGATGTACCGGAACTGTTTGATATCTCGCATGTATTTGCCAGAGAAGCGGAACGGTTGGAAAAGAAAAATGCATGATTTGACAAATTATTTCCAATATGTTATATTCATCTCAAGCAAAAAAGGGAGTAGCTGAACGCCTTGAAAGAGGTGGTTTTGTAACCGACAACCGGTATCGAGAGATACCCGTAGCAAATGAGATAGCAAGACTTTTATTGTGGCAGAGGTCATGATAGGAGTCTTTTTTTATTATGAAATATAGAAAATCTGCCGCAATAGTCTGCTAAAAAGAAAGAGAGGATAAACGATGAGTAACGAAATGATGAAACGGGAAATGCAGGAAGCAGTACAGGCAGGGGAGCGGGCGCTTCAGAGCCTTTACGCAGCAAGGGATAAGTTGGGAAGTGCGAGAAACTGGGGCATTTTTGATATGCTTGGAGGAGGCTTTATCAGTGACTTTGTGAAGCATTCTAAAATGAATGACGCAGCTGCGTTGATGGAACAGGCGAAAAGCGATATTCAGCGTTTTCAGAGAGAATTAAGAGATGTGCAGGTTTCCTTGGATCTACGCATGGAAATCGGCAGCTTCCTTTCCTTTGCGGATTTCTTTCTGGACGGGCTGGTGGCAGATTATATGGTGCAGAGCAAGATTGCAGATGCAAGAGAACAGGTGGATGATGCCATCAACCGGATAGAAAAGATACTTGCTGATGTGAAAAATCGGATGAATGGGGAGGTGTAGCATATGGGATGCCTGGGAAATGTGTTGTGGTTTGTGTTTGGCGGCGCAGTCAGTGGGCTGAGCTGGTGTCTGGCAGGTTGTCTCTGGTGTATTACCGTTGTGGGGATTCCGGTGGGGATGCAGTGTTTTAAATTTGCGGCGCTTAGTTTTTTCCCCTTTGGAAAAGAGGTGCAGTATGGTGGCGGAGCTGGTTCGTTCCTTTTGAATATCATCTGGCTGATTGTATCCGGTCTGCCTCTTGCACTGGAGCATCTGGCGTTGGGTACAGCTTTATGTGTGACGATTATCGGAATCCCGTTTGGTTTACAGCAGTTTAAACTGGCGAAACTGGCATTGATGCCGTTTGGTGCGGAGGTGTATTAAGATGCGATTATTTGATAAAAGGACACCGCTTCAGAAGGAGTGGGAAAAGCTGGAAGTACAGGAGCAGAGATTCCTTCAGAAGCGTTCAGAGAAAAGGGAGAGCATTCTGAATCAGAAACTGGAGGAAAAGATACCGCCGAAACTTCAGAAAACATTGGATACCGCTTTTGCGAAGGCATTTGCTCTGATTTTCGAGAAAGGAACCGGGGTTATTGAAAAGACGTATCAGCGGACAAAACTGGAGCAGGATTATCAGGTGCGGCAGTATATGGCGGATGTAAAGCAGAATTCCAAATCCCTCCGCTCTTTTTCTAAAAAGGCAAGAGATACGGGAACAAAGAATTTACTGCTATCCGGTGTGTCTGGAATCGGGATGGGCGTATTGGGAATCGGTCTGCCGGATATTCCGGTATTTACAGGGATGATTTTAAAGAATATTTATGAGACTGCTCTGCAGTATGGATACAGCTATGAAAGCAGGGAAGAAAAATATTTTATCTTATTATTGATCCGGGGAGCAGTATCCTATGGGGATACACTTTGTGAGATTGACGGGAAAGTAAATGAATTTATCAGAAACGGAATACTGCCGGAAGAGTATCAGGATAAGGAGCAGATCGAACAAACGGCGGGAGCTTTGTCAAAAGAGCTTCTGTATATGAAGTTCTTACAGGGAATTCCGGTGGTTGGTGCTGTAGGCGGAGCTTATGATGCAGTCTACATGAAACGGATCACAGAGTATGCAGAGCTGAAATACCGGCACAGGTATCTGGCGGGGCGGAAAAAGGCAGAGAATGGACAATTATGTAAAAGGTGTAAAAGTTATAGAGATATATGATGCCGCAAATAAGGAATTGCTGGTAAAGTATGATGATAAGCATAATATAGACAAGGTTATTTCTGCTTTAAATATAAAATCATGGAAAGAGACAGAAAAAAGCATAGGTATGAACCCTAAATATACCATAAAATTTTATTGCGATACTACGAACCAAGATGAAGAAAAAGATATAAAAGAAATTACCCTTTATGAAAATGGGGAATATGCTACGATTTTTATTACTTCTCCTGGCGGAGTAAAACAAAACTATAAAACGAGCATTGATATTTCTGAATTGGTTATCTAATAATATTTGTGTAATGAGAATGAAAATCTAATTCTTTCAAGTTTAACTAAGACATTCCCGGAGCAAATGCTCATGTACGGTAAAGTATCACAAGAAAATTATGTCGAATTGACAGCCGCCTCCGCTATACCGAATAAGGAAATAAAGAGTCCTCAAATTTTGCGCTACTAAATGAAGACGAGCGGAAGTAATCTCCCGCTCGTCAGTAAACTTAACTATGCCATATCAATCCCGCTTCTTTCCCGCCACCGGCACTAAGAACAGCGCGGGCAACAGCAGGAAAGCGGTACAGACCAGCCCCCAGGGTATGGACACCTGCTGGGCTACCAGCCCCACAATAGGCCCGCCGATGATCTGCCCGAAAGAGTCCAGCTGTCCGCTGGTGGAAAAGACTGTGGCGCGCATTTTCTCATCCACATGGTCGTTCATCCAGGCGGCCAGCACAGGCTCCTTGATGGTGCGCATAAGCCCCGCCAGCAGGAACACCAACAACATGAACCAAAAGCTCCGCCCCACCGCGAAGAGAACCAGGCACAGGATATACCCGGCGCTGGTGGACATGACCACACTGGTTCGGCTGACAGTCCCTTTTTTCTCCATGCGGGCGATGAGCAACTGAGAAGCCAGAATACCTAAGCCGCTGCCGATAAGACTGATAACACCGAACCAAGTGACGCTGTTCAGCGGCCCGATAACGGGTATTACCGTGTCATCCAGAAAATGAGCGGTGGAGAGCCGGTCAAAGCCTTCACTGGCAAGTCCCCCGCATAGTGTGATTGCTAAGAGCGTCAGCAACACAGGTGCGCCTTTCACAAAGCCCAGGTTGAGCTTGAACAGGCAGACAAAGTCTTTAAGCAAGCCCTGCCGTTCCTCAATAGCAGGGGAGAAGTTGGTTTCTGGCATGATGCGACCCAACACCAGCCCCAACAACAAGCACAAACTGCCCCCCAAGATGACAGGCATTTGCAGGTTTATGTTTCCCAGCAGTGTGCCCAGCACCACGCCCAGAACGCCGCCGATTTGCCCCATTTGACTGCCCCGCAGGAACACCTTGTCTATGGGTTTGTCCTCTTCCTCCGAGGCAATCCACGCCTCCAGAGCGCCGGTGATGAAGGTATCACCGCAACCCCAGACAACCTGGGCCAGCAGAACCGTCGCGAACCACGGTAGCGCACCCTCCATCAGAAAGCCCAGGCCGTAGAGGAACATTCCAATCAGCACCGAGCGCCGACGGCTATACAAATCCGCCACCACACCGGTGGGCATCTCGAACAGAAAGCAGGAGGTCTCCTGAACCGTCCCTACCAGGACAAGCTGGAAAGCATCCAGCTGCACCACCTCCAGGTGGTACACGATGGAAAGCACTGTGGACATAGAAACCGCCAGGGAACAGACAAATCGGAACAGCAGGTAGACAGAATATGCCTTTGAATTTTTAGCAAACATGAAGTTACATTCTCCTTTCAAATCTCATTTTATATGACTTTTGCAAGCTGTTAAGCTAACTTGTGGAACATATGCCGAACCTTATCTATACGGCTATTCGGGCGGCGGGGTTGGCAAATAAATTTACCAATAGCTGGCTGGTATCCTTTTAACTCTGTCAAGCAGACTCCCTGCCCATTTGTGAAATAAGTTAAATCGTTCCTGTATTCTTGAATACATCTAGCAGGGATTTCTCCTTTCAGAATGACCTCGTCATTCTTTATCTGAGTACTTACAATATCTGCACAATACCTTGGAGCATCATGATACGCCCGTGAGAGATATTCCTGCGGTGCATAAATTTCAAAGTGGAGATATGGCTCTAATAGTTCTGTCCCTGCTTTTTTTAAAGCCTGCTCCAATACGATAGGGGAAAGCAGCCGAAAGTCTGCGGGGGTACTTACAGGACTATAATACAATCCATATTCAAAACAGATTTTACAGTCTGTCACTTTCCATCCATACAGCCCCTGCTCGCAGCCATAAAGAACCCCCTCCATAACCGCATTTTGGAACGATTGATTTAAATATCCAAGTGAAACTCTGCTTTCATACTGCACTCCGCTTCCAATAGGGAGCGGCTCTATGGACAACCCGACAGAAGCCCAGAAAGGATTTGGCGGGACTTCTATGTGGATGGTATATTCTGCTTTTCTAAGCGGTCTTTCCATATATATAACAGTAGGCTCTTTTATTTCTGCCTCCACATGATATTTTTCCTCAAGGATGGCACAAATGACTTCCATCTGCACATTCCCCAAAAAAGATAACATAATCTCATGGGTAACAGTATCAATGTCAAAATGCAAAAGAGGGTCTGTATCAGCAATCTCTGCGAGGGCATTTAACAGGGCTTCCCTTTGCTCCGGCTTTTGCGGCTCTACCGTTGTCCGAAGTAATGGCATGGGATTATCAATCCGTGTTTTGTGAGGCAGGAGTTTTTCATTTCCCAGGATATCGTTCAGTTTCAAAGTATCATCAGCTAAAATAACAATTTCTCCCGGACAGGCATGGTCAGCCGGGACGATTTCACCATTTGACGGAATACACATCTCTGTGATTTTTATTTTCTCTTTTTCAGATATTCTAATAACATCCCTCAAATGCAATGTTCCGCTATATATACGCACATAAACAAAACGCCGCCTTTTCTCTGAATATTCAATCTTAAAAACCTGCCCGCATAGTTCAGATTGACCTTCAGGCGTTGATGAATAAAATTTACTGGCAATTACTTCTATAAGCTGCCGAATCCCCAGATTGTTTTTAGCGCTTCCGTGATAAACGGGAAATAACGTTCCGTTTTGGAATCTCCTGTTTTCTTCCTGTTCCAGTTCTGACATTTTAAACGGTTTCCCTGACATATATTTCTCTAATAGTTCATCGTTTCCCATAATTACCGCATCCCACTGTTCCATATCGTCATTGTCCGTTACATTTATATGGGGATGCTGCCCAACCTTTTGCTTCACTATAATTTCCGAAGAAAGCTTTGCTTTCATTTCCCGATATACCATTGGCAAATCAATCCCCTCTTGGTCAATTTTATTGATGAAAAAAATTGTCGGAATCTTCATTATCTGTAGTGCATGAAACAGTATACGGGTCTGTGCCTGTATGCCATCCTTTGCAGAAACTAATAATACTGCTCCGTCTAATACGGATAAAGAACGGTATACTTCCGCCAAAAAATCCATATGGCCTGGCGTATCTATAATGTTGACTTTTACATCCTCCCACTGAAAAGATGTCACTGCTGTCTGGATAGTGATTCCCCTTTGACGCTCCAAATTCATTGTATCTGTCCTTGTTGTGCCTTCATCTACGCTCCCTAGTTCTGCAATTGCACCACTGGTATACAATAAACTTTCCGTTAATGTTGTCTTTCCTGCGTCAACGTGAGCCAGAATGCCTAAGTTAATTATTTTCATGTGATTTTCCTCCTATCAACACCCAAAAAAGGGCATAAAAATACCCAGTGATAAATACTCCTATCACTGGGTAAATAACTCCAATAGCCCCAAAACACTTATATGTTTTCGGGCATATAAAATTACATGATAAAAGTATTCTTAAACTGGGTACAAAAAACTAAGCCCCATATTAAAAGTGAAACGGGACTGCTACTTTTTGTTCCCACTATCAAATTGACAGTTTATTTAAGAATACCTTGCCGCATATTTTTTACTCCTTTTCTGGAATGAAGCTATTATATCACATCAGTTTTAGGAAAGCAAGTACTTAAAAGAAATTTTTCTTCCCCTTATATGTAACAATCATACCGGCTTCCTGGTGTTCAGAATGGTTTCTGCTGTCTGCTGTGGTGTTTGATTGGAATTGTCCAGCCAAAAGCCGATCCGTGGTGTTGTCTGCATAAATGTATCGTATATTGATAAAATCAGCATCAGAGAGGAGGAACCATTTTGAACCAGAAACAGACGGATATTACAACAGGAAAGCAAATACGTCATCTGCGAACACAATCGGGAATGACACAGGAAGAACTGGCTGGGGAATTGAATGTTACCCGGCAGGCGCTATCGAATTGGGAGAGAGATGTTAATGAACCCGATTTAAATACGTTGAAAAAAATTTGTTTTCTTTTTGGAGTCCACATGGACGATTTTGCGAAGGAGGTAATAACAAAAATGGAAACATGTGAAAAAAAAGAGAAACGACAATTTAATAAGTATGATATGGCAATTGGACTTTTTTATGGTGTCGGGATATTTCTTGGCATTGGTATTTTCTTTGTTGGCGGTTTTATGACAATGTCGGGTGCAGGGTGGGGAGCATCACTATTTGGCGGTGGCTGTTTTTCTCTTGTATTTGGCTTGATATGCCATGCAGTTATTACATTGAGAAGAAATGACAAATGATGACATATCCTGCTTTCTAGACTTTTCGGTCATATCGCGTAAAAAAGCCGCTGCTTTTGGCTTTCCAATAGCGGCGGCAAAGGGAAATATCCTTTGAATACCTTACAGAAGAAAAGTTTTGCAGCATTATAAAAATAAAAGCCTATACCATTTTGGAAAGAAAAGATACATAATAGTCAAGACGGCAACAATCAGAAGTTATGGAGGGTAACAATGGAATATAGTAAGGAAGATTTAATGGAAGCAAAAAGGCAAATTTTGGGAGTGGGAGAGAACATGGGAACAGAGGAAAGTAAAAAAATCTGGGAGAAAAACGCACAATTTTGGGATAATGCAATGGGTGACAAATCTAATGAATTTCACAGAGAGGTAGTGCGTCCCAAAGTAACGGAACTTCTATCTCCTAATCCTGCGGATTACATTTTGGATATTGCGTGTGGCAATGGAAATTATTCTTCGTATCTTGCACAAAGAGGCGCTTCGATTGTCGCTTTTGATTACAGCAAAAAAATGATAGAATTGGCTAAAAGACGGCAATCACAATATGCAAAACAAATTGAATTTTGTGTAGCGGATGCGACCAATAGAGAAAGTATATTAGAATTAAAAAGAAATCGAGCCTTTACGAAAGCAGTTTCTAATATGGCAATTATGGATATTACGGATATTGAACCACTTCTTATGGCTGTTTATGAACTGTTGGAGGAAAGCGGAATTTTTGTCTTTGCAACGCAACACCCTTGTTTTATCACGTTGACTGAAAAATATATGACACCGCACAGTTACTATGGTATAGCGATTGAAGGGCAACCGGAGGAGCAGATTTATTATCATCGTTCCATACAAGATATTTTTAACCTTTGTTTTAGAGCTGGATTTGTCATTGATGGATTTTATGAAGAATGTTTCAAAAACAACAAAGAAATTCCTATGGTAATGATAGTAAGGCTTAAAAAGGTAAAACGTGATAGCTTAAAATAAATTCAAGTTTGCCGGATAAATAGCAAACCTGGCCGAGCCAGTCAACGGTCAAGATGAACGGGCTTCGCCCGCCGTTGACAGCCCCGCCCGGTTTTGCAGTTAGGCAGTCAAGGAGCGACAGCCTAAAGTGCTGCCGCCCCTTACTATCATAAAAAGCAACTACTAACCAGCCACAGCCCTTTTGGGAGGAAAGGGGGATTTTCCATGACCTGTACAGAAGAATATCGGGAACATATCGAGTACACTTTCCATGCCTTTTGCAAAGTCGTTATCCGAAATGCAACGATCAACGCAGCGAGGACACGGAGCAGGAAGCACAAAAGAGAAATATCCCTTGAATACCTCACAGACGAAAAGCACTACCCTTTAGGCACGACAGATGAATATTTCCAAGCCCCGGAGCCGGACGAGGAATACATACTTACCCTTTGCGGCGATACGGTCATTTTCAGCAGCGGCTTACTTGCGGAAGCCCTGTCACGGCTGGACGAACGGGAGCGGGAAATGATTTACCTGTCCTTTTTCAAGCGTATTCCACAGCACGAAATTGGCAGACAGTACGGGCGCAGCCGCAGCACAGCGGGCTACCATATCCGAAAAGTCCTACGGCAGCTCCAAGCGGAAATGGAGGGAATGGCATATGAGAAATAATAGGCTTCTCCCCTATGAAACAATCGTCCAAGCCACCAGCGGGGAGCCGGAAGCGGTGGGAACTGTATTGCAGTATTACCGCCGCCGCATACAATGTGCCGCCCGTGTGAATGGACGGGTAGACCAAGATACAGAGGACTACATCACCCAGACGCTTCTCACAGCTATTTTCAAGTTCCGCTTTGGGAGATAGCCCTACCGCCTACAACTGAATAACCGCCGCTTCGCCGGCAACCAGAAAGCAGTAAATCTATTCAACAGATTTGCTGCTTTTTTTCGTTCCTGTTTGGCATTTTTGAAAATCCCCAGTATGAAAAAACAAAAGGGAAAATTGCCGCCGCAGTTGGCAAAATCCCTTACTTATCCGTGGAGGGTATCAAAGAAAAAAATACTGCCATTGTCCGCCTTTTTCGGCTTGCGTGGTGTTGTAGGGAATAAGGGGAAATTCTAAAAATCTCCGTCCATTTTGCTTTGCGTGGTGTTGTAGGTAGTGAAAGGAAAATTTTCAAGATATGCCGGAATAGCGGGTAGCAAAGCCCTTTTGAAACGTCTTGTTAGCGGAAAGTACGGAAGCCGGGGAACGCCGGAGTTTTTCAGAGCAAGATTCTACCGCAGTACCAAAATTCGCTTATCGCTCATTTTGCCCCTGCGGGAATCTTGTTGGGGAGTGCCTTCCCCAAACCCTGCTTATGCGGCTTACGCCGCTGGAAAATCCCTCAAAATAATTTTTCGGATTTTTCAAAAACAGTTCCGCTTTACACCCTGTTTTTCTCCTATTAGTGAGAGGACACCACGCACAGCCGAAGGAGGTTTTACCATGCGAAAACGATATAACACGCCGCACCGCAGCCGGGTAGTCAAGACACGCATGACCGAGGAAGAATACGCCGAGTTTGCGGAAAGGCTTTCTGCTTACAACATGAGCCAAGCCGAGTTTATCCGGCAAGCCATAACCGGGGCAGCCATACGCCCCATCATAACCGTTTCCCCCGTCAATGACGAGTTGCTTGCCGCTGTCGGGAAGCTGACCGCCGAATACGGCAGGATCGGCGGCAACTTAAACCAGATAGCCCGGACGCTGAACGAGTGGCACAGCCCCTACCCGCAGCTTGCCGGGGAGGTACGGGCGGCGGTTTCCGACCTTGCTGCCCTAAAGTTTGAAGTCTTGCAGAAAGTGGGTGACGCTGTTGGCAACATTCAAACATATCAGCTCTAAAAATGCGGACTATGGCGCAGCGGAAGCCTATCTCACATTTGAGCATGACGAGTTTACCATGAAGCCCACCCTTGATGAAAACGGGCGGCTGATACCGAGGGAGGATTACCGCATTTCTTCCCTCAACTGTGGGGGCGAGGATTTCGCTGTTGCCTGTATGCGGGCTAATCTCCGCTATGAGAAAAACCAAAAACGGGAAGATGTGAAAAGCCACCACTATATCATCAGCTTTGACCCACGGGACGGGACAGACAACGGCTTGACCGTAGACCGGGCGCAGGAGCTGGGCGAGCAGTTCTGTAAAGAGCATTTCCCCGGACACCAAGCCTTAGTCTGCACCCACCCGGACGGGCATAACCACAGCGGCAATATCCATGTGCATATCGTCATCAACTCCCTGCGGATTTATGAAGTCCCGCTTCTGCCCTACATGGACAGACCAGCCGACACACGGGAGGGCTGCAAGCACCGCTGCACCAACGCCGCTATGGAATATTTCAAGAGTGAAGTCATGGAGATGTGCCACCGGGAGGGGCTTTACCAAATCGACCTCCTAAGCGGCAGCAAGGAACGGATAACCGAACGGGAATACTGGGCGGCAAAGAAAGGACAGCTTGCCCTTGATAAAGAGAACGCTGTCAGAGAAGCCGCAGGACAGCCGACCAAGCCCACCAAGTTTGAAACGGACAAGGCGAAGCTGCGCCGGACGATACGGCAGGCACTTTCCCAAGCTGGCAGCTTTGACGAATTTTCTTCCCTTTTGCTGCGGGAGGGTGTGACCGTCAAGGAGAGCCGGGGGCGGCTTTCCTACCTCACGCCGGACAGGACAAAGCCTATCACAGCCCGGAAGCTGGGGGACGATTTTGACAAGGCTGCTGTCCTTGTCCTGCTTACGCAGAACGCCCACAGAGCCGCCGAACAGAGCAAAGCCATACTCGAATACCCTGCCGCGGTTAAAAAGCTGTCACAAGGGGAAAAAACCACAAAAACCACCCCGGCAGACAACACCTTGCAGCGCATGGTTGACCGGGAAGCCAAGCGAGCCGAGGGCAAGGGCGTGGGCTATGACCGCTGGGCGGCAAAGCACAACCTAAAGCAAATGGCAGCTACCGTTACCGCCTATCAGCAGTACGGCTTTTCTTCCCCGGAGGAACTGGACGAAGCCTGTTCTGCCGCCTATACCGCCATGCGGGAAAGCCTTACAGAGCTGAAGCAGATGGAAAAGACGCTGAACGGGAAAAAGGAGCTGCAACGGCAGGTGCTTGCCTATTCCAAGACCCGCCCTGTCCGGGACGGGCTGAAACAGCAGAAAAACGCCAAAGCAAAAGCAGCCTACCGTCAGAAGTACGAAAGCGACTTTATCATAGCAGACGCAGCCGCCCGCTATTTCAGGGAAAACGGCATTTCCAAGCTGCCGAGCTATAAAGCCCTGCAAGCAGAGATTGAAACCCTTATCCAAGAGAAAAACAGCGGCTACAACGATTACCGGGCAAAACGGGAGGAATACCGCCGCTTACAGACTGTCAAGGGCAATATCGACCAGATTTTACACCGGGAGCGCAAGCCTGTGAAAAGGCAGGAACAGGAACGATAAAAACCGCCCCAAAATGTACCCGAACCTATACAGAACAAGGGGGCTGCCCCGTACCCTATCCGCAAATACCAAAGGATTTTTTAACGGGCTTATAGGGCAGAAAAAACCCGAAAATGATACCGAGATGATACAGAATTACCGCCGATACCGCCACACCAGCGGAAACGGCAGAAAGGAGCGCACCCATGCCAAGAATGAGCAAGAAACGGCGGCTGGAATGGTCTTTTTTCCTGCGGCAAGTGAAAGTCGGGAATTCCACCTGCGATCGTATCACATACAATGACCTCTGCCGGGGCTGTACCCATAGCTGCAAGCAGAGCTTCCGGGCGGTTATCATACTCTGCCCCCACTACTACTCCAAACGCCGGAAAAAGGAGGACAGGGACAATGGCAGATAACCGCAAGTATTACTACCTCAAGCTGAAAGAGAACTTTTTTGACAGCGACTCCATTGTGCTGCTGGAAGATATGAAAGACGGGATTTTATACTCCAATATCCTCTTGAAGCTGTACTTAAAATCGCTGAAAAACGGCGGGAAATTGCAGCTTGACGAGCATATCCCCTACACAGCGCAGATGATAGCGACACTGACCCGCCACCAGATAGGGACGGTTGAGAGGGCTTTAGAGATTTTCCGGCAGTTGGGGCTTGTGGAGCAGCTTGACAGCGGGGCTTTCTATATGACCGACATTGAGCTGATGATAGGACAGTCCTCTACCGAAGCCGAGCGGAAACGGGCTGCAAGACTGGAAAACAAGGCACTTTTACCGCCCCGGACAAAAGGCGGACATTTGTCCGACATTCGTCCACCAGAGATAGAGATAGAGTTAGAGAAAGAGATAGAGATAGAAAAAGAGAGAGAGGGAGAAACGGGACACCCCGCCCCCGCCGCTTATGGCAGATACAACAATGTGATACTGACCGATACAGAGCTTTCCGGGCTAAAAACAGAGTTGCCCGACAAGTGGGAGTATTATATTGACCGGCTTTCCTGCCATATCGCTTCCACCGGGAAACAGTACCACAGCCATGCAGCCACCATTTACAAGTGGGCGCAGGAGGACGCTGCCAAAGGCAAGGCTGCCCCGAAACAGGGCATACCCGATTATTCATGCAAGGAGGGCGAGAGCTTATGAAAAACGGAATTGAAGCTATGATTACGGACATTACAGCCACTACCGCCGAAGCGGAGGACTACACAGGCGAGGACGGGCTTTTATACTGCGGTAAGTGCCATACGCCCAAAGAAGCCTATTTTGCAGAGGGAAAGACTTGTTTCGGGCGTGACCGCCACCCGGCAGAGTGCGACTGCCAGCGGGCAGCCCGTGAAAAGCAGCAAGCCGCCGAAAGCCGACAGAAGCACCTTGAAAAAGTGGAGGACTTGAAACGCCGGGGCTTTACCGACCCTGCTATGCGGAACTGGACATTTGAGCATGACAACGGCAGAAACCCGCAGACCGAAACCGCCCGCTTTTATGTGGAGAGCTGGGAAACCATGCAGGCTGAAAATATCGGCTACCTGTTTTGGGGCGGCGTGGGGACGGGAAAAAGCTACCTTGCCGCCTGTATCGCCAACGCCCTTATGGAAAAAGAGGTTGCCGTCTGCATGACAAACTTTGCAACGATACTGGGTGACCTTGCCGCCAGCTTTGAGGGCAGGAACGAATATATTTCCCGCCTTTGCAGCTACCCTCTGCTGATACTTGATGATTTCGGTATGGAGCGAGGAACAGAATACGGGCTGGAACAGGTTTACAGCGTGATTGACAGCCGTTACCGAAGCGGCAAGCCGCTGATCGCCACGACCAACCTCACGCTGGAGGAATTGCAGCACCCGCAGGACACGCCCCACGCCCGTATCTATGACAGGCTGACTTCCATGTGCGCCCCCGTCCGCTTCACGGGCAGCAACTTCCGAAAGGAAACCGCACAGGAAAAGCTGGAACGCTTAAAGCAACTGATGAAGCAGCGAAAGGAGAGCCTATGACAGAAACGAAACAGACAAGCACCACCAAAACAGACCGCCGCCCGGACTGTGTGACGGAAATCCGCATGGGCAACTCCGTCCTTACCGTTTCCGGCTTCTTCAAGCAGGGCGCAACCGACACCGCAGCCGACAAGATGATGAAAGTGCTGGAAGCGGAAGCTGCTACACAAAAAACGGCGATTTGACCGACCATAAAGAAGCAGATTTGACGCTTTTGCCGCTATACAGACAGCCGCCCCATGTGGTACAATCAAGGTACGGAATAGTGGGGCTGGCTGTCGGAAACGGAGGATTTTATGTTAAGACAGACCAACCAACAACCAATTACCGCCCTTTACCCAAGACTATCCCATGAGGACGAGCTGCAAGGCGAAAGCAATTCCATTTCCAATCAGAAGCGTATCCTTGAAACCTATGCAAAGCAGAACGGCTTTTCCAATCTGCGCTGGTACACGGACGACGGTTATTCTGGTGCGAACTTTCAAAGACCCGGTTTTCAAGCCATGCTTGCGGACATTGAAGCCGGAAAAGTCGGGACAGTTATCGTAAAGGATATGTCGAGGTTAGGGCGAAACTACCTGCAAGTGGGAATGTACACGGAAATGATTTTCCCACAGAAAGGTGTCCGCTTCATCGCTATCAATGACGGAGTGGACAGCGCACAGGGCGACAATGACTTTGCCCCGCTGCGGAATATCTTTAACGAATGGCTGGTGAGAGATACGAGCAAGAAAATCAAAGCAGTAAAACGCTCAAAAGGCATGAATGGCAAGCCCATCACAAGCAAGCCTGTGTATGGCTACCTCATGGACGAGGATGAAAATTTCATTATTGACGAGGAAGCTGCACCCGTAGTCAAGCAGATATACAACCTCTGTCTTGCCGGGAATGGTCCGACCAAGATAGCCCGTATGCTCACAGAGCAGCAAATCCCCACGCCGGGAACGCTTGAATACCGCAGGACGGGCAGCACCCGCCGCTACCACCCCGGCTATGAGTGCAAGTGGGCGACCAATACCGTAGTGCATATCCTTGAAAACCGGGAATACACAGGCTGTCTGGTAAATTTCAAGACAGAAAAACTTTCTTACAAAGTCAAGCACAGTGTAGAAAATCCCCCGGAAAAGCAAGTGATTTTCGAGAACCACCACGAGCCTATCATAGACACCCAAACATGGGAACGGGTGCAGGAGCTTCGCAAACAGCGCAAACGCCCAAACCGCTATGATGAAGTGGGTTTGTTCTCCGGCATACTGTTCTGTGCGGACTGCGGCAGCGTGATGTATCAGCAGCGATACCAGACGGACAAGCGCAAGCAGGACTGTTATATCTGCGGCAACTACAAGAAACGCACCCATGACTGTACGGCGCACTTTATCCGCACCGACCTCTTGACCGCTGGTGTACTCTCCAATCTGCGGAAAGTGACCAGCTATGCGGCAAAGCATGAAGCCCGGTTTATGAAACTCTTGATTGAGCAGAACGAGGACGGGGGCAAACGCAGGAACGCCGCCAAGAAAAAGGAACTGGAAGCCTCCGAGAAACGCATAGCCGAGTTATCCGCTATCTTCAAGCGGCTGTATGAGGACAGCGTGACCGGGCGCATATCAGACGAGCGTTTCACAGAGCTGTCGGCAGACTATGAAGCAGAGCAACGGGAGCTGAAAGAAAGAGCCGCTGCTATTCAAGCGGAGCTTTCCAAAGCACAGGAAGCCACCGTGAACGCAGAAAAGTTTATGAATGTTGTCCGGCGGCATACCAGCTTTGAAGAACTTACCCCTACTCTGCTGCGGGAGTTTGTAGAGAAAATCGTTGTGCATGAGTGCAGCTATGACGAGAACAAGACCCGCAGACAGGACATTGAGATTTATTATTCTTTTGTTGGCAAGGTGGACTTGCCCGAATAACCGCCCGACCTATCCGACACAATGCGCAAGTGCCGGATAGGAACGGCAAAATTTTTTACACTTCTATTACTTCTTTATCGCACATCAGTAAATGCTCATGGCATTGAAGCGGATACAAACACTATTGTTTGATAGAAATAAGAGAGGTTATTTATAATAAAATGAGCCGCCAGAACTGTAGGGGTGATGCAGTACGGGCGGCTCATTTTCTATCTAAACGGATGTATCCGGAAGTTCCGGCAGTTGATCGGTGAGTTCTTCATATCCGAGAATATCTCCGGCACATGGCATCGATTGCCCTGTTCCCTGCTGTGGTTTCCGGAAGTACAGCCGATACCGATGTCCCTCTAGGAGTTTGATATTCTTTTCCAGTGAGAAGGCGTATTCCTTTCCGTTATCACTGGCAAACCAATATTGCTGGTTTTTCCCGAAGAGTGTCTGTTCCCGTTTCGTGCAGCTTACGTCCAGTGACAGATAAGCATGTGTATGGATCAGGTGGTAGAAACTGAGTGCACGCAAGATGCTGCAGATTCCGATGAGGAGGCTCATGAGGATAAAGAGCCGGTCATGGGTGGCGATCCCGAAGATGCACCCAAAAAGTACACAGAAAAAGCCGATTGCACTGATGGCAACCAGCTTTGTGAAAAATGGTTTTGGCATAAGGTTCCTTCCTTTAACATGTATGAAATGTGATTTGTTTATTCAGGTACAAATTAGCAATAGCCTGCAGCACTGGATACTGGGTATGGTGAATCTGGACATCATCCACAAGTGTTTGGTAAGTTGTCTCCGGTTCTGTGTATAACTCATCCATAATATCCGATTCGTTGTGGATTACTTTTTCCTGCTCCATACTTGTGACAAGCTCAGCGGTCGTGAGGGATACCTTATCAGCCAGCTTCAGAATGGTATCTTCCATCGGTGAAGAGGGTTTCTTCTTTAAATATCTGCCAAACTCTTTTGCACCAATAGTTCCTTCCAGATAAAGCTGAACGCAGCCAAAGAGCCGGATGGGAAAGGTATCCTTCAAGGGAATAATGGTCAGACTGCCGAGAAGGCGATATAAGGCATCCACCCCTGTCAGTCCAATTTCGCTTACAACCAGACCGCGTAAGGAAAGTCGGTTCAGATAGTGTTGGAAGGATAAGCCTTTCGGACCTTCTTTCTGTATCTGGCGCAGGGTATAGGCATCCTGGAGTTCATGGAGCGTCAGAATCTGGAAGGCAAGACAGCTCCAGAGCAGCAACTCGTCATCCGATAGTCCATATTCTTGTCCATCGTTGATTACAAGAGGAATGGATTTTCCGCCTGTCGTTTTTTGAAATTTTAAGGTTCCGACAGCAGTATAAAGTGTCAGCATAAAAGTTCCCTCCTTCAAGGTTAAGTCAGAAGTGCATAGAGTGCATCATCCTGCTGTAATAGTTTCCGTGCTTTGCTCTGCCATGCCCGTACACGATTGGCTGGTACTTGGTAGTGTTTTGCCAAGTCAAAGCTGGTATATCCCTGCTGTTGCAGATAGAGGGCTACAATTCCCTTCTGAATAGTTGAGGACTGTCCGGTGCCAAGCTGGGTTAAATGCTCAAGAAGCAAGGTCTGGTTTGTGTCCTTTTCCGGGTGAGTTGTTTGTGTATCCTCGTAGGAAAACAAATCACGATAATGGAGATGTTCATCTTCAGATGATGCTTCGTCCAGAGAACAGAGCATGGAGCGGTCACGGGCAATTTTCCGCCAGTAGTCAAAGATGGCATGACGGATGATAGTTTTGGCATAAGGCTGGAATGATCTTCCTTCCTCAAATCCGACAGCCGACCGGCACAAAGCCAGATATCCAATCTGACATAATTCCTGTTGTTCTTCCTCAGTTACATAGGCAGCGGTGCGGGTCATGGAACGAATCATGATCGGAACCAGATCCATGGATTTTTCCACCAGTTGTTTTTGCTTTTTATTTAGTGGTAAGGTCATCATCAATCACCGCCTTTCAGCTGGCTGCCCGGAGGCGGAAGGGAATATGGTTGTTCTTTAAAACATCTGCGGATTCCCGAATGAGCTGGTCGCACATATAGTTGCTGAACTGTCCGATGTGAGCCTGCTTATCTGTCAGACAGAACTTATCTGCCACCCAGCGATATGCTTCCGGTTTGGAAAGGATGCCCTGTTGCCAGATCTGATCGAAAATTCGATGTGCCTGAATCCGCTTTTGACGAAGCTCCCGGTTGGCGAGCGTTCCTTTTGGTATCTTGGTTCCCGGATGTACCCCGACATAGGAATTGCAGGATGGATAGTGGGAGCAGACATAAACCTGTCCGCCATGAGAATGCGTTCCATATACAAAGGATGCATCTCTTAATATTGCTGTTCCGCCGCAGTAAGGGCAGCGGATGATTTTTGGTTTCTTCATCTGTTTTCACCTCGCTTGTACATACACGATACGTAACGTGTACGTGAATAACCAGTACGTACTGTATACTTATATTGTAAGTAAGCAGGTGATGAATTCCCATAGGACGCAAGCGGATACTGATCCCAGATTCGGACTAAATGGCACGAATCCCCATTTTTCAGATGCCGGGATAGAAAATTGCTCGGATGAGCGGGAATAAGCCGCTGTCTGTGAAACGTGGATAATTAACCGGTGTAAAGATGAACTTCTCACAGAAAATCCGTAGCAGGAATAAGCTGATCAGTACCAGACAGAGCAGGTAAGTGTTCCTGCGCCTTCTGGTCCATGGCTTTTTCGGACGGAATTTCACATACAGGACAAAAATCATGGGAATAAATATCAGGTTCGTAAAGACCTGATCGATACATTGGATGATTGAAATTACGTTTAACATAGGCAGTGCCTCCTTTCTTTACATATCCTGTACGTATAAGAGCCTGAAAGTGCAACTTTTTGTTACCAGTCATATTGCTGGTTCTCCTGAAGCCGGAGCAGTGCCGGAATGGGACATGGCTTTAAAGGCAGCTTCTGAGCGGCCAGATAGGGCAGATAAAGCTCTGTAAAAGCAGCAATGCTCATGCTTCCGGTACATTCGGTTGGCTCCGGTATCCGGGGAAACAAAAGCGCTGCATCTGAAAGAGGGAGGATGCAGGGGCTTCCCGTTTCATCCGGATGGAATAAAAAGCCAGAGTTCTCACAGCTTTCCTGTGCGTTACAAGTGCGGCACCAGACGTAGATACAGGAGTGCCAGTTCCCTTCACAGAGGTTCAGAAAATGACGGATGTGCTTGGCATCTGTCTTGCAGTGGGGGTGTTTCATATTCATCACCTACTAAAGAAGCAGGCAGTTCCATGTGGGAGCTGCCTGCAGGAGTCTTCGTTATGAGTTACTGATGTTTCTTTTTGCGTTTGAAGTAAACGATGCCCAGGACACTTGCACCTGCAAGTGCAGCTATGGCGATTCCGGCATACAGGAGAAGCGGCGTCTCATCGCCGGTCTTTACAGGCGGAGCTACCGGAGGCGTCTCCGGTTCTTTCGGAAGCTCCGTCATGTGTACGGTCTGACCTTCATCCTTCAGATCCTCATGGGAAGCAATCTCATGCTCGGTTTTTCCGTCTGTATAGTAGAGCTTTTCAAAGACAACCACATCCTGTCCGGCAAGAGCAGAAGCGTCGAAGGTAAAGGTAACTTCCACAGAGCCGCCAGCTTTTTCTGCTTTAAATTCTGCCTGAGCGGTAACTGGTTTTCCGTCTTTTAACAAAGCCTCTCCGGTTTCCTTATTTATCAGGGTTCCGATGACTTTGTACTCAGATCCAGGCATCAGACCATGATAAGTGACCGTATCTACGATAGTCGCTTCCTTGGAAGCAGAGACATCCTGATCCCCGTCACTGCCGTCTTTGGCTGTGGTTTTGATTTCCGGGAAGTAGATGGTCTGGTTGGCATCTTTGATGTCCGCATGTACCGCTACTTCGTGATCTTCAAAAGTCATTGTTTCAAATGCCACGAGCGTTTTTCCGGAAAGTGCAGAGGCATCAAAGGTAAAGGAAAGCTCTACGCTGCCGTTAGCTTCTTCCGGAGTGAAACTTGTTTCTGCAGTCACAGCTTTGCCATCCACATCGAAAGGTTTTTCGGTTTCCGCATCCATGAGTGTTCCTGTCAGCTTGTACTCTTTGCCTGGGATCAGGTTTTTGTATTCCACAAGGTCTGTAAGCGTCAGTTCTTTTTCCGGTTTTGCATAGTGTGTGCCGGAAGCAGCATCTGTTGCAGTGGTTTTGATTTCCGGGAAGTAAATAGTCTGTCCTTCATCCGCAATGTCTGTGTGTACGGCAACTTCCTTGTCTTTGTAAGCCAGGGATTCAAAGACAACTACTGTTTTCCCTTTTAAGGAGCTGGCATCAAAGGTAAAGGTAACATCTACCGTACCAGCGGATTCTTTTGGCTTGAAGGATGCTTTTGCTGTCACCGGTTTTCCGTCTGCTTCGACTGGTTTCTTTGTTTCTTTATCTATCAGAGTTCCAGTCACTTCATATTTCTGGTTAGGAACCAGCCCCTTAAAGGAAACCGTATCCACCAGCGTGATTTCTTCCTTTGCACAGGAAATATTGGAGTTCGTGTCCGCATCTTTCGCAGTAGTCTTGATTTCCGGGAAATAGATGGTCTGGTCTTCATCGTTGATGTCGGTATGGACTGCAAGCTGCATCTCATCCTGATATAATTCCTCGAAGACAACGGTTGTTTTTCCCTTTAAGGAAGTTGCATCAAAGGTAAAGGTTACTTTGACGGAGCCGGAGGATTTCTTTGCAGTAAATTCAGTTTCAGAAATCACCGGTTTTTCATCCACAAGGATTGGTTCCCCGGTTTTTTTATCCATTAAGGTTCCAGTCAGTTTGTATTTCTGGCTCTTTTTCAGTCCTTCGTATTCCACAACGTCTTCAATGGTCACTTCTTTTGCCGGCTGGCTCATGTGTGTACCGGTCTCGGCATCCAGAGCAGTCGTGCCGATCTCAATGGCATCATCGGTCAGAGTTCCAACCTGTATCAGAACAGAATCCTTATAAACCTTGACTTCAAAGGTTAAAAGATCCATGCCTTTGTTGGAATCACAACGCTGTTCCGCCAGAGTGTAAGTATCGTAAATGAGAGCGCCTTTGGAATCATCCGGTTTGGAGGTGCCGAACCAGATGCCGTCTTCCGAAGACTCACCCCGGTTGGTATTTGCGGTATGTTTGTTCCATTTGGAGGAAGTGCTGGCATAACCGTTGGCATCTGTCACAATCACATGGCTTTCGCCTGTTGTTTTGGAAGTGATCTTAAATGGCACATTTGCCAGACGGTTCTGGCTGCCGTCAGCAATCTTGACAAATTCCAGATCCCCGCGGATGACCTGATTGGAGATGGAATTGTCTTTTGCAGTCAGTTCCACGATTTTTCCCTGTTCTGTGATGTCAAATTCTACAGAGATCTTTCCGCTGTTCAGATAACCGGAAGGTGCAGTTGTTTCATCCACACGGTAATGTCCGAATGGGAGAGCATCTTTTGCAGTTGCAGCAGAACCGGATTTATCGGCAGTAAGTGTAAGGACAACCTGATCTTTCGTGTAGGATGTTCCGTCTACTAATACCGGATTTTCATTTAACGTAGTGATCGCAAAGACAGTACCTTCCAAAGTGGCAGAACCCTGCGGTTTTGCTTCTCCGGTCTCGCTGTCACGTTTCTGGATCTTCACTCCGCCACGGATGACAGATTCTTCTATGGTAGAAGACTGGTATACCGAAACCATTTCCTGCTTACCGTCACCTGTAATTTTCTGTACGAAGACAGTTGGATTGAGCTGGTATCCGGCAGGGGCTTTGCTTTCCTGTACCGTTATGGTACCGAGCGGAAGACAGACGGTCTTGCCATCACTGGTATAGTAAAAGGCATCGCCGCTTACAAAGGAATCTTTGGTAAAATGCATCTTTCCGGAAACATCTGTTTTTAATACCCAGGTACGTGCCGGTTTCTTTCCAGCTTCCGCAGGATCACTGTCAGACTGCTCGGTATAGAACTTGACTGTAAATTCTGCGTTTGCAAGGGAAGCTGCTCCCTGTGGGGAGGCTTTCTTTGTTTCGGCATCCAGCTTTTCAAGCACCAGATCCATGGGATTATTCTGCGGAATATCTGTTACGTTTGCAGCAGAAGTCTGTTCTGCTTTTACGGTGACTTTGTGAGCTTTGGTGTCTACAATGTAGCCTTTGGAAGCAGAGAGCTCTTTTATGGTATAATCGCCTTCCTCCAGTTCGCCGGATCTGGCATACCCGTTTTCATCAGTGGTCAGTTTCTGGATGAGCTTCTCACCCTGATAGATCCCATACACAGCACCCTTTAAGCTGTAATTCGGATTCCCGTCCGATACGCTTCCGTTGGCAGAAGATTTTTTCAGTTCGATCCAGCCGTTTGGAACCTGATACCAGCTTCCGGCAATGGTCTGGCTGCCCTGTCCCGGAACGATGAATGCCCGGAAGCCTTCCGGCGGGTTCGGAAGTCCCTGAATGGCACTGGCTACTTCCAGTGCTTTATCAATATAGGACTGCGGGGCGCCATGGAAAGCTCCGGTGTCAGCGGAATTACCGGCATAGATGTAAGCGACAACCAGATGTCCGATGACATAGCTGTTATCATCACTCCAGCCACTGAAATATTTATCCTTGACGACTTTATCGTAGCCGTAACCGCCGTTTAAGTAGTAGAGCGCTTTTCTGAGCGGGGAGTTCTGGCTTAAAAGGTCATAGGAATAGGAACCAGAGGAAGGTGTTTTCTTCAGTGGTTCCACGCAGTAGGCAGTATTGCTCCCGTCAAAGTTCATGCGGGAGGTAAAATAGCTGCCGTAAGGGATATTGGCACCTGCCTTATAGCTGATGGTGCCGTCGGCTGCATGAACCGGAAAACTGCCGGAAAACAATGCGCCGACTGCGACAAGGACTGCCAGCAGCATAGCCAGCGTCCGTCTGGTATAGGATTTGTATGTCTGTAACATAAGTCTCCTCCTTCTTGAAGTTCAAATGAAAAGGGCAGCGTCAGTGCTGCCAAAAGTTACACAGCCTGTTTCTTCTGTTTCGCAAGGATTTCCAGAAGCTCCTGCCGATCTGTGGTAATCAGCTCCTTTTCCAGATTGGAAGCCTTAAATTCCACAGTGATGTTATTGTTGTTGGTTGAGATCAGACCGTTGCCCCGCTGGAAATGGGTGATGTTCATTACTTCTGTTTCCGATAGATGCAGGATAGTCTTCACCCGCTGTGCCTCTTCATCCTCCATGTTCAGGATAATCTTGGTCTTGCAGTTATTGATGATACCCTTGCCGTACTTCCCGTCATCCAGAGCAAAGAAGTCGTTTAAATCCTGTGTGGCAAAGATGCCGGCTCCGGAGTAAGCACGGATGATCTTGGCAATCTCCAGTACGAATTCCGCTGCAAGCCGGTTGCTGGATGCACCGATGAGCTGCCAGACCTCATCGACAAAGATGGCTTTCTCTTCGGTACGGTTTTCCTTCGCTTTATCCCAGACATAATCCAGGGCAACGAACATGCCGACCGTTAAAAGATCGCTGGAACCGGTCAGTTCGGAGATATCCAGTACCGTATATTTATTGGTCAGGTCCACATTGGTCTGCTGGTTAAAGGAAGAAGCAGAACCGTGAACCAGGCGGTTCAGGATATGAGCCAGACGTTTGGTATCCTCGCTTTCCAGCAGGACATTGTAGACATCCTCCAGAATGGGCATCTTTTTGTACTGCTCCGGATGCTGCGGATCTGTCAGGGATTCATTTTTATGTGTAATCCCTTTTCTGGCATAGGTTTTGATTAGGGCTTCATCCAGAAGCTGCTTCTCCTCATGGGACATATCCGGGATCAGCAGACTGAAGAAGATGTGAAGCCTTTGGATCTTGCCTGCCAGTGCGGAGGCATCCAGTGTCGGTCCGTCCAGCAGTTCATTTACAGAATTGTCTACCTTCCGGATTTCCATGATGTTGATACAGTTCTTACTGGCAGGAGAGATCTGGATAAATTCTCCGCCGACATTCCTTGCAGCCCGGTAAAATTCGTGTCCCTTTAGCGGAGCGATGATGAACACCTGGATGCCTTTTCTTCGCATCCTTAGTGCCATGGTCTGCATGGTGAAGGTCTTTCCTGCTCCCGAACAGCCTAAGATACAGATGTTGCTGTTCTTGTACTGCCTGGAATCAAAGATATCCGCAATGACCAGGGAATTGTTATGCTTGTTTACCCCAAAGAGGATTCCGTTATCATCGCAGATACTGTAGCTGACGAAGGGATAGCAGCTTGCCGCCCCGGAAGTCAGTACGTTCCGCTTGGACAGCTTAAAAAGCTTCTTGTCCAGATTTGCCAGCGGCAGAGAGGATAAAAATCCCTGCTCCTGTAAAAAGTAGCAGGAGTGTAAGTTCATATCCTGCGAGATCAGGAGCTTTTTCATTTCCTGAATCCGCCACTGCAGTTCTTCCAACGTGGAAGCAGTAATGGTGATGAGAAGATTCATGTAATAGAAATCTTCGTTGTTGGCAAGTCCCTGCTTCAGAAAATATCCGGAGCGGATGGCAGAATTCAGGTCATCATAGTCAGTGTTGGTATCGGACGCATCCTTTAATTTGGAACGGTTGATACGGATCTGCTGACCGAGACGCTGCTGGATCTTGTCCTTTGGCTGTTTCTGGAGAAAGAAATCAATATCAATCCCTTCCCCGGCATTGACAAGGAGTGACAGCCATCCGGGAGTTACCCGGTTTTTGTAGCCGTCAGACGGCACAAGCAGGTAGGAATGGTAAAGCCCATTGATCTGCACATAATGGGAGTGCTTGAAATCCACACTTTCCGGTGCGAGAAACTCGTTGATCCGGATGTGATCCAGTTCCTCCATGCGGTTTTCCTTTGTATAGGCGGACAGTACAGTGCTGATCCGGTCCGGAAGCGGAACCTCCGTACAAAGGGTACGGTTTAACAGTGTGTACAGGACATCTGTGGTAAATTCATCCTCATTGTCATGGGTGACCACTTCATTCCCGCACTGGTACAGAAAGGTTTTGGCAGTCTGGGATGCCGTCTCAAGGGCGGCAAGGATTTCCCGTTCCTCCTCCTTCCGGTTGGCATTGAAGGGTTCATACTCAAAAATCAGAAAGAACCGTCTGGATACTGCTTCTCTGGAACTTAAGTTCTGGACAAACTGGATGTAGTCACGCTGCAGCTCCTGACAATGAGGATCGGTTTCCCGCTCCAGCTCCAGCCGGGACTGCTCCAAATGCTTATTGATGTCTGCTTTTTTGGAGATCATCTTGATCTGGAGTTTGACCGGGCTGATCTTTAAGTAGCTGATAAAGCTGTAAATGATGCCCTGCTGTTCTCTGGCACTTCGAAGCAGGAAGTTGATTGGTTCAATCTCCAGGATCTTCACGTACCGTCCGTCTGTGGTATAGACGATCCCGTTTTCGATTTTTTCCACCGGAAGATAATCCTCCAAGGTCTGGTCTTTCTTTCGCTTTTTCCGGGAAACGGGGTTTGCCGTGGCAGATGAGGCGTCCTTCTTGGAAACCACCTTCTTTTTCTGCTCTTTTTTTGCCGCCCGATTTTCGGAAACTGCCCGTTTTTCTTCCTCCTTTCGTCTCCGGGCTTCCGTTTTTTTCTGGATTTTTATCTGTTTCGCCGCCTCTTTTTTCTGTCGGCTGGCTTCTTTCTGCTCCCACTTTAGATAACGGATATCTTCCTTTGCCTGTTTTTTGATGCCCCGCTTGGTGGAGGTATCAAACTGTCGGTGTTCTTTTTTTTTACTTTTTGGCGGGGCTGGTGCGTCCGGTTCAGACTGCGGGGGAGCCGATGCCATTACTTTGGAAGGCTCTGCCGTTTTTTCTGCTTTCCGGTGTTTCTTTGTCTTTGGCTCTTTGGAACGTGGGTTCCTGCGTGGCTTTCCTTCCGGAAGACTGTCGGACCTCCAGATTACCCTGCGGTTCACTACAAAACGCAAGGCATTCATCAGAAAGGCAGTGATGCTCTCTCCGCCGATTCCAATCAGGGCTACCATTGCCGCCGGAAGTGCGGTCATGCAGAGAATGATGATGCGGGCAGTCAGGGACAGCGGCAGGTGGGAAACAGGGATACCAATTGCCAGGGAAAGAACAATGCTTTCTATGGCATTGCGGATGTCAAAAGTTCCGTTTAGGATCTTGCCTTTCTCAATGAAGTTGGGCGGGATAAAGGAAACCGGTGTTTCTTCTGGCTGTGTCATGGCTGCACCTCCTTTTTCGTATCTTTCGCATCTTTGGAAGGCACAGAGGCACTGCCGGATTCTGTGTCCGGAGCTTCCGGGCTGTCAGAAGTATCCGGATACCCGCCTTCCTGCAGGTGTTCGATGTCCTGCGAAGTCAGGGACGGCAGGGAATCATCTGTCTGTTTTTCGTAAACAGTTGTATCTGCAGAGACCTGTACCCCGTCTTCTCCAAATAAAAACACACCCGTCGGGGTGTGGTAGGTAACCGGAAGCGTATCCTGATCGGAAAGTGAAAACATCAGGCAGACGGTTGTTTCGGTAGGGTAGCTGGTTTTTTCCGGCAGGAAGGTGATGCTTGTCTGTTCTTTTTTGACATACTCTTTTAGGTAGACAGGAAACTGCTCTTTGAGAGAAGCAATCTGGCTGTCGGAGAAAAATGCTTTTAAAGCATCAAAATCCAGATATTCCGGCATGGGGGTATCAGAATTTGTTTCTGTTGTTTCCTTTGCCGGTTCCCTGCCTTTGTTTCCGGAAGCTTCTTTTTTCTGGCTTTTCCAGAAACTGGGGAGAACCAGTCCGGCAAGCAGCAGAAACAGCATCAGGAAAATGGAAAGAATCACTTTTGTTCTGTTCATAATGGCTCCTTTATTTTTTGTCGAAGATCCAGTAGGCATTTGCCGTGGCATGGATTTCCGACATCATATCAAATTCACGGTTAATATAGTTCTTTGCGTCACTGTCATTGGGATCATTGACCAGTACCTTGCCGTTTGCCGTAACACCCCGGAGCACGATGAAGTGCCCGCCGCTGGTGAAAAGTCCTGCCCGCTGAGAGGAGATGACCGGACGGCCTTCGGAGAGTGCCTGAAGTACCGTATTGGCATTGCTGGTCTGTGTGACGCTGCCACAGCCGAAATGACTGGCTGCAGCCTGAAAGTAGCTCCAGTAGGTTCCAACTCCCGGCTTGTAATAGGAATTCCCGCACCATGCCACTGCATCCGGAGGGGTAATAGTGTTCCCGGTCAGGTAGCTGGCGATCATGGCAAAGCTGGTAGGCCCGCATCCGGAAGATGCGATGGAGCCGCCGCCATAAGGGATGTTTCCGTAATCGGTCTGGAGATAGTGGGGAATCTGCATTCCATTTGCCGGATAGCTTCCGCCGGTATTGGTAATCTGATAATACCGGAGAACATGCTCCACATATTCCTTGTCCCCATACCGGTCATAATGCCAGTTCGGACGGGCACACATCATATCCGAATAAGCAATGGCGTTTTCTTTGGTATAGCCGCCGTCACGTTCCATTGCCCAGTCGATATAGCCGGAGCCGTAATTGTAACCCTGAAGCGCCAGCTTGATGCGGTCCAGGTCGGTAGGTCCGGTACATCCTGCTTTATCCAGTGCATACTTTAATTCCTGAATCCCACATTCGATGGAATAAGCAGGATCGGTGATGCCGTTGGGGACATGGGGGTATTTCTTATTAAAGCCGCCTTCTGCCGCCTGCATGGGATCGCTTCCACGCCCGCCGCTTTCCTGCATCATGACTGCCATGAGGAGTTCCACATAAGCTTCCATGCCATATTTCTGTGCGACCTGCTGGATGGTAGCCCGGTAAGCCAGCACCTCATCGCTGACACCCACCGCCATGGCAAGACCGGAAGCGGAGCAGCCAAAGAACATGGTCAGGTTTTCCACATAACTGTCTGCCGTTTTTTTCTGCTTATCGGTCAGATGAAAGACGTGATCTGCAAAGTAGGCATCTCCGGCATAGCTGACCGTGTAGGTATGGCGGGTAAAAGTAACCTTTCTGGGTGGTGCATTTTCCTCTTCTGCCGGAACTTCCACCGTGACCGTTTCTGAAGTAACGTCATAAGAAAAAAGCCCGTCCTCGTTTTCCCGGATAAGGCTTTTGAGTTTGCTGATATTTATATTTTTATAGTCATCCTGGCTGGCACAAAACTGTGCGATGAGCTGGTTCGCATTTACGATGATACTGGAAGCGTAAGGATCGCTGATAGAGGCAGTATCTCCTTCCGGGAGTCTGGCAATTTCCGCATTGATCTTAGCAAGCAGTGCATCATGGCTTTCCTGAAGCACCTCCACGATTGCCTGATTGGAAGCCCGGATATTTTCACTGATTACCGTGTTGCTGGTCAGTGCTCCGGTATTTTCAGAGAGGTCTCCGAAGACGAGTCCCGGAAGCATGACAAGGAACAGCATGGGAAGCATCAGTACACCGCCGACGGCTGCTCCGGTTTTCGCAAGGGTGCGCCTGTGCCGGAATACTGTACCGATGACAGCAAGAGGACTGCCCATCAAGGCTGTTTTTGGCATGTTACATACGCTCCTTTCGCTGTGGGGCTGGCGGTAGTTTCTGGACAATGGATTCATTGTAGGCTACTTTGCCGCTGCCGGAAGTATATGGTGTTTTTTCGACCGTATCCTGTGCATACTGCTTGTACCAGGTGGAACCGTCCACGGACTGTACCGTAGAGTAGGAGCCCTGAGTCGGAGCTGCATACTGGTCGGCATGGTACAGGGCAAAATCCCGGTTCCCGGAACTTCCGGTTTCGGTACCGGTGATCCGTCCGCCGCCGATTTCTACATTATCATAGGAAGAACCGCCGCCCGGCTTGATGCCCATATAGGAAGTAAAGGCTTTCTGTGCGTCTGCTCCCTTGATGGAACCCACCTGACCGTAATTTCCCTGTGCAATGTTGCTGATGACCTGATTGGCAAAGTCTCCGCCTTTGTTCAGGGATGATTGGTAAAGCATGTTCCCGATACTGCTGTGTTCGGTATAACCGGTTGCGGAATTGACCGCTTCCCTTTGTACCTGTCTTCCCACTGCTCCGGCAAGCCCGCCGGATAGGAAGCTTCCTGCGACAGCCGCACTTCCGGGAGAAGAGGCTTTGCGGTAGCCGCCACCACCATGGGAACGCATGGAACCGGTCAGGCTCCGTCCTGCAATCAGAAGTTCAGCCATCATGTTTCCTCCGGTATTGCCGACATTGATGCCAAGCGATGCCAGAAAAGAATCAATTTTCCGGGATACCTTTAAAAAGGCAATGGCACACAGGAACCAGACGAAGACATTTCCGGTTACCGCCTCCTTTCCCTGACTGGCAACTGCCGCTTCCACGTCTGCTTCCGTAAGCTCCGCTGCAAAGACCGGCATGGAGCAAAACAGTACCAGACAGGCAGTTAATACCAGGAATGGTATGAGTTTCTTTCTAAGTTTCATTTTGGTCCTCCTTTCTTATAGGGATAACGGATTGGCAAGGAAGGTGCCGACCATAGAAGTAAACAGCCGCAGGCACCACGCATTCATCAGCAGCAAAAAGAACTGGCCGCCAAGCATCCGGCACCAGCTTTTGAAGATATTTCCAGTTGACTGGCTGGCACCCATGGAAAAAGCTGCCGGGGCTGTGTAGACCAGTACCCCCAGAAGAATATAACGTTCTGCCGCTTCAAAGAGCAGCTTGATGTAGTTCCACGCCAGAATCAGTACCAGAATCAGTGCAATGATGGCTACCGCCCCATTTGCACAGACTCCTAGGATGACTGTGACTACGGAGTTAAAATCCGCAAATTTTAAAGGCGGCAGGTCTTCCGTCAAAATCCAGTTGTACGGTGTTCCTGAAATCTTCAGGAGCAGATCCACAATATCTTTCGCATAGAAGGTGAGAAAGATAAAGAGGAAGGAACGGATGGACAGCTTAATGGGATCTTCCGCTTCGATACCGGCTCCCATAAAGTAATTTTTAAAGAGCTGCCATACCCAGTTTAAGAGGATCAGCCCGATGCCCAGTGCCAGAAAGACCTGATACATGGTCTCGGCTGCAGGAAAGTAGCGAAGAAACGTATCCATGGAACAGCCCAGAGCACCGAGGACTGAAGTGGTGATCAGATCCAGAATGTTCATGACCTGTTCGGCAATCCATTCCACGATTCCGTCAAGTATTCCCATAGTGGCATCTCCTTTCGTCTATCCGTTCCATTTTCCGCCTGCAAAGAACGGGGTGATGTAAGCCATGATAAAGCCAAGCCCGTTTAAGATCGCCCAGGTAATGACGATACGCTTGAGCCATGCACGTGATTCGTCCACGGTTTTTCCGCTTTTGGAAAAATTCATCATCAGAAGGGCAACCGATGCCGTTACGACTGCAGCAATGGTGGAAATGAGGATAATCTGGTTATAGACATCCTTCATGATCTCATTGGCTTTGGTCCAGATGGTAGCGGCAAAAACCGGCTGTGTATATCCGCAGAGGACTGTGACAGCCAGAAATGCAGCATACAGGCATCTGCCATAATTGACATGCCGTTTTGTGTCCGGCGGAGCGTTTTTCAGTTTGTGTTTCACGTAAAGATACCTCCTTTTTATAAGAGCGGCAGGAGAATTACCTCCCCTGCCTTTGCTTATGGTTTTCCTGCCTCAAGAAAGGACGCAGCCCGGTCAATGCAGGCTGCGTCCTAAATCAAAGTATGAAATTGTAAAGATCCTCCTATCTTACAGAAAAAACGCAGCTTATTTGCCGCAGGAGAGGCTTCCCATAAGGCAGTGCTGCGTTTCCTTCTGCATATAATTTTGACAATATCAATTTTAACATGGGTAAATTACCGCTACAATCGCAGGAATGTGCCAGTTACAGACGATGGAGTGCCAAAAACGTGACCAACGCTAAAAGCGTTGTAAATGCAATCCTTATGGATACTTTAAGCGTGATTTGCAACCAATTATACTGGATTTACATGACTAATGCTTTAAGCGTTAGTGAATACTGGAAGGAGGAGGTGTGCGTGTGAAAGGAATGGGAAAGGCAATCCGCAGGTACAGGGAAGAGGCAGGAATTACGCAGGAGAAACTGGCTGAACTGGTGGATATCAGTACCAACCATCTGGGTGCGATTGAGCGGGAAGTGAAAACACCTACGATGGAAACATTTGTAAAGCTGTTGAATGTATTAGGTGCGGAACCGAATGAAGTGCTGAAGGAAGTGATTCCTCTTACCAGAATGGAACATACTTCTGTAGTGGAAGGAAAGCTGGAAGGGCTCACACCGAAGAAGCAGGAAAGCGTGCTTCGGATGCTGGATGTGATAATTGAAGAGATGATGAAATAGAAGCTGTCTGCGAAATTGCCGCAGGCAGTTTTTTTGAAAGTTGTATATGCAATAAAACACATAAAAATATGCGATTTATGATGAAAGTGATTGCAAGATTTGATATAGTAATCCTAAAAGCATTATAAAACTAATTCTTAAAGGATGACTATGATATGAAAAAGGGATATGTGGGATTATTGGCATGTGCGGCAGGAATTCTGATCGGACTGGGAATCAGCCGGCTGGATCTGACAGGTTATCTTGAAAAAACACAGGAGCAGGAATATCACCCGGTAGAAAGAAAGGTGCCTGAATTAGTAGAAAGCAAGCTGAAAGATCCCAAGCAGTGCTGGCTGTGTGGGAGTCATGAACGGAGCATGATGGGATATTTTCGGAAGTTTGATGATCTTGGAGTCATCTGTACCAATCAATGGTATGTGATGGATATGCATATACGGAATCACGATGAAGACGGGAATCTTACCGGCCCGCAGGGAAACGGGCATATGGGTTATACCGGGACAGGAGAAGGCGGCTGCTTTTTCCATACGGAGCAGATGTCGGATTACGGGATTTCCGAAGTATCGGTGGATTACGGGGAAGATAGTATCTTCGATGTGAAAAAAGTACAGAACCATCTGTGTCAGGAATGTCTGGATAAGCTGGTGGAAAGCATGGAAGTATTCTGTGAGGAAACACAAAAGCCAAAGCCACGTGATCTGGTACTGGTGGATTTTCAGACATTGGAGCTGTACGCCCTTCAGGAGCATAATGCGGGATACTTTATCCGGGATTATTATGTGGAAATTGAATCAGATGAGGAGACTATGAAGATCCAGGCGTTTTACTGTCCGAAGCTTGTGAACGGGAAAAAGGCTGGGGAATAAATTGTGATTTGAATTGGGGAGGAGTATAATGTAAGTAGGTTTTATGTATTAGAAAAATTTGAAGTTGATGGAGGAAAAGCAATGACAATAGCGGCATCGTGGGTGAGAAAAATTCATAATTGTGAAGAATTAATTTTTATTTCTGATAGTAGATTATGTGGAGGACATCGCTGGGACGAGTGTCCAAAACTTACAACTTTGCCGGGAAATACATGTGCACTAGCGTTTGCAGGAGATACTGAATATGCATATCCAATGATGATGCAAATTAGGCAGGCAATGACGGGATATACAAGAATAGAAACACGGGCAATGGATATAACCGATATTAATGGACACCTTTTAAATCATGCAAATCATCTAATGAATTCAGTGTATGATTTGGCTGATCCAAATTATGTTCCCGATAATGAATTCGTTTTTGGAGGATATTCGTGGGTGGAGAAGAAATTTAAAATTTGGAGATATTATTATGATAAACATGATAAGTCTTTTGCAAAGGACGGAAAGAACCATAGAATAATATCTAGTGTGAGTGGCAACTTTGTGGCAATTGGTGATCAGAGAGAAAATTTTAAAAGAGAATTAAGGGATTTATTAAGGAAAAAGTATGGAAACGATATCGAGAAACAAAAAGGGATTGTTTTAGATATGGAGCCTTTTGAAGCATTATGCAGAATGCTTCAAAAAACAGATAAAAGAGATACAATAGGAGGAGCTCCGCAGATGATCAAGTCGTATCAGTATATGAATTGTCGCCCTGTGGGAGTATACTGGCCAGAAAAGAAAGATATGTTTTCAAATCGCACATTATTAGGAAGAAGGTTATTTGACTATGAAGATACAAAATATTGGTTTATAGATCCAGTCACGCTACGAACTAATCCATGTAATAAGATTGAAGAACATGATGAATTGAGAAGTATATAAAAATTCTATTTTGTGGAGGGGATAGATATGACCAATAGAGTGGAGAAGAATAATGAAATGAAAATTTTTTGTAGTGAAGACGAGATAAATTATAATCAATCAAATAATTATGCTTTTTTGAACTGGTGTTTTGATGACGCTATGGGGGGAAATGATAAAAGTAATCCGGTTCAAACTATAAATGATAATTTTGAAATGGGCAAAGCATATATGGCCAATGCAGTATTAGGGCTGTATTCAATTTTGTATAATAGAAATCGTTATTGTGTGGCAGATATGCTTGTTTTTCCTATTTTATTTGACGTATGGCATGGCGTAGAATTGTGGCTGAAAAGTAGTATAAATGCAATTCATTTTCTTATTCATTCTGGAGAGAAATTAAAAAATAATCACGGTATTTATGAGTATTTAAATATTTTAAAGTGTGAATTGAGTAGACTAAATATGAACAAATCAATAGAAATCGCACTATCAGAATTGAGCGTACTGATCGAGGAATTAAAACGTGTAAATGCACATTTTGATTTTGCGAGATATTCATTTGGAAGAAATGGTGAATATCAGTTTTATAATGCACCGTTAGGTGAGGAAAAACAATGGCAGAAGAAAAATATGAGTGGGCGAGAGTCGATAATTCCTAATACAGGGGTTGATCTTCAAGTGTTATTTACTATTCTTTTAGGAGTTGTTGAGAATTTTAAGGATCTTGTGGAATATTTAACTTTGGTAATATCTGAAGGAGGTGAACTGTCAGATGAAGCATATATGGAACATCTGAGAATATGTAAAAAATTTGAAGAACATATAAATCAGGATAGTGATGACAAAGAGGATATGGGAATAGAAAAAATAATGGAGTTAATATATTCATACATTTTATGACATGTATTCTTCCCGTAAAGAAGTATGTGATTTGAGGAGAAGGTAGTTACATAAAAATGTTTGGGAATCATAGCAGGAATTTTAGGAATTGTATTGGCTGTCATTGGCATTGTACTGAAGCAGAAAGAAAATGCGGCAGTATCCGTGATAGGCGGTGCGGATGGTCCGACTTCTATTTACATAGCAGGGAAATTGAACGGGATAGTTTTAGTTTTCTGATTGTAATTGGTATTACTTTGTTGATTTTAGCAGGAATTGTTTTATACAAACGTAAGCATTAAGTTACAGTTTTTTAGACTGTGTATGGCGGAAGAACCGGGAAAGTGTAGATATATCATGGGGATTTTGGAAAAAAATAAAAAAAGTAAGGGTACAGCGTTTGTCTATGATGAGAATAATGATTACTATAAGATGGAAATAAACGGAATTGAATTTACATGCAACAGGATACATTCAGATTATAAAAAACGTGCAGTTGAACTGGCACAGGTGTATGAAAAAAGGCTTCCGGATATCGTGGATTATCTTATGCCGGATATAAAGGAGATGTTTGGAATTACAAATCCAGATGTAATAGCGAACTCACTGGGAAAGCCGAGTATAGATTTGGACAGAGGAACACTGACTTATCTGGAGCACACAATGGACAGCCTACATATTATTGAAATGGAATTTGACGGGGATTTTACCTCTTTTTATAATGCGTGCTTAGATGGGTAGCGAGGAAGAATATGGGAAAAATTAACAGAGAAGATATGCTGGAACTGACTAGACGTATGACAATCAAGAGAAACTGTTTCAGCAGGATTGCCGGAGCATACATGGATGAGGAAGGATTTGTGGATGGAACATTCAATACACATTTCCTGAAATTATCTGCTTCAGATCAGACGAGAAATCTGGCAATCGCAATGGCGAGTGATAAAGCAGAGCTGTGGGAATCGTAGGAAGTCTATCCGTTCCTTATGTGCGCCATCTGTCCGGTTTCAGGAGATTATGAGCCGGGGAAACCGGAATATGGGTTCCTGTTTCCGGCGTTTAAAGACCGGAGTGGGGATGAGCACCGGATCAACATTTATCATGCAGATGCGCTGCATCCGCATAGAGAGTTGTTCTTTGGTAAGCAGGCAGGAGAATAGGAACTATAATCTATCATCGTAGGAACTGTCACATCGTTTTCAGAAAAGCAGATATTTGCTATGCTTTATTTATGCCAACGGCAAATGAAAAAGCAAAGAGAGGTATCTGAAAAATGAATGAAGAGATGATGGAACTTTTGATGCAGAGTGCAATGGAACTGATGGAGCCGACCAGAACAAGGCTGCGGGAGCAGAATCCGGTGTTTGAGGAAGGCAGAAGTGTATGCGGCGAACTGGAAAAGAAGTTTGATGAGGCAGTGGAAGCACTCCGGAATGTGAATGCTGAAATGGCAGATCTGTTTGAGGAGCATTATAATGCCTACGAGCATTGGGGATATCAGACGGAGCTTTTCAGTTATGTGCAGGGATATCTTGACTGTATGCAGCTATTATCCGGGCTTGGTGTACTAAATGGGGTGAATCAGAAGTGGATTGATACATTCCTGAAAAGGTATCCGATGCAGAGATTAAAATAAAAGGGGGACTTGATTTCTCAAATCCCCCAGTGTATAATGAACTCAAGAAAGGTATTCAGATGCAAAATCTGATGCCCTCAGTTAAATTTTATATTCTATGTATAAGTCATAGCATCCAAAACTTTCCTAGGGTCGTGGATGCTATTTCTTATTATGTCGATCTATATAAGTCAAAGCCGCAAAAATTACCAATAGTAAAGTCAATACTTCCATTGTATTCATGGGCATCACCCTCCTTGGATACTAGAGGGCAAAATCGAAATGCATCCGTCTTTCCAGTTCAATAATACCGAATCAGTATACCACGTTCCTTTTTATGGAACAACCTATAATTTTAAATGGTCTGCTTGATGATGCGGGTGATGATGCCGAGGGCAACGTTCCGTTCCTCATCAATATGCGTCACCACAAAGGATACCTGATCCTTTTTCCCGACTGTCCGGCTGTCATAGCAGGAGTGAGCAATGGCATTGACACCGATGGAGAGCCGGACAAAGACGGTGCCTTTATGGATGTCTTCCACAGTTCCGGCGTATTTTCCCTGAATCTTACATTTTTTCATATTCTCTTTGCTGGTATTACCTTCCACGCTTTTTACATCTGCGTGAACCGTAATCTGCTCTGGTGAGTCAGCCTCCACATCCAGGATGCGTACCAGGATGTGGTCGCCCACCTGAAAGCGTTCTCTAGCATCGCCCATCCAGTCAAAAGACAAATCTCTGGCAAGAATGGAGGTTTCCACACCGAAAATTTCAGCACGGACTACTTTTTCAGCAACGGCAATGACTCTTGCCTGTACGATACGGTCTTCATAGACCTTTGGCATTCCGTTTGCGTCTTTATCCAGATAGAAAATCTGGCGTTTCTTTAGCATCGCTTCTTTGCGGCTGGCAACAATGCTGCGTGTTTTGGAATCCAATCCTTTAATCAGAAAATCAATCTCACATCCAAGCATATTGTTGAGGATTTTGTTCTGCCGCAGAGCAAGCTCCCCATAATCGTGTGCTTCATCCTGCATGAGATGAATCATCATCTCAGTTACCGGGATGACAGCACGGAAATCTTTGTAGTAAACCACGGCAATGAGGCTGCCGTTTTCTGTTTTCTCGATACCGCCAAGCATTCCGGTTAAGATACGGCGGGTACGGTAGGCATTCTGGATCTCATGCCAGGTAAGGTCTGAAATGGACTGGGCTGTTTCCAGCTTTGCATCGGAATCCAGAGTTAAAATAGATGTGTTGGTTGTTTCGTTTGGCATCATAGTGTCTCCTTTCAAATTATGACATGATAGAATCTTTATCTAAAGGAACCATGTCTGTGTGATCCGGATAGTTATCTGCTGAGAAGTCATCCGGGAAATCGTGATAGCCAGGTTCCTGATAAACGCTTTGCTGGTCAAAGAGAGGCTCAGCTTTTTTCTTTTTCTGCTTTCCATAAGAAGCGGTTTTTTTCGGGTGGGAAGCAGGAATAGTTGGAGTGTACGTATATTCTTCACTACATGCTCCTTTTCTCCATTCCGGAATATGCTCGGAAGCCTTCCGGGAAATGAGTTTTTTGGCATCCGGGTGCAGGGTGTAATCGTATTTTTCTACCTGCAGGACTTTCTGGCCACGCAGGATAATCAGTGCGGTATCCAGAGGCAGGCGTAGGATCTCATCCGGAGTTAAGAGCTTTCGTTTCCCGATGGATCTGGTCTGGCGGTATTCTGGTGTATAATCGGATACCCTCCAGCTATTTAATTGTTTGGCTTCGCTGCTGACACCAACGGTCACATCACCGGAGCGGTTAGAGATAAATGTAGCAGTTACCTCATCCGTACAGCCTAAAAATAGCTGAGTGTCGCAGTTCCCGATGATTTCCTGCCATTGGTTTAAGGGATACCGGTTCTGCATCTGAGGCAGGTTCTGGAAAATGCAGGAAATACTGAGGTTTCGACTTCGGATCACGGAAATCTTTTTGTTGAGCGATAGGATTGCTCCCGTATTCGCCAGCTCATCAGCCAGGATATGTACCGGAACCGGCAGTTTTCCATCTTCCCCATAGGTGTCTGCATAACGGACCAGTTTGATAAATACGAAGGTCATAAACAGGGAAGAAAGAAAATCAAAAGTGCTGTCTTGATCCGAAGTGATGCAGAAGTATGCACATTTTTCTTTTCCCGGCAGCGTCAGGTTGATCTCATCATAGGAAGTGATCTGGCGGATCAGCTTGTTCTGGAATACCTGAAGTCTGGAACCGAGTCCGATGATGACGCCGGAACGTACCGTGTCACTTGCCTGCTTATAGATGCAGTAGGGGACTTTTGCCGGATGGGAGACCGGAAGCAGGTCAAAGAGGCTGTTCAGTTCTTTTTCAGAACTCATGGTCAGGAGTTTGTATACCTGTCCGATATTCTTTGCCTCCGGTGGGAATCCCTGATCCACATAGAGAATCAGAGCTTTTAATAAGTTCATCTCGGCATTGTCCCAGAAGTGATCGCCTTTGGCAGAACCGGTATTCTGGATGATGACATCAGCAAATACCTGTGCCATGGTTTCCTGTCCGCCAATTTCACCCAGACAATTCCAGCTATCCGAGTTTTCCGGGTTTACAAGATTAAAGGATTTCACGATATATCCGGCATTCTCAAGGTAAGTGGCTGTACTTTCGTACAATTCCGATTTTGGATCGGTGATGATGAGGCTTTCCCCGCGGGCAACACACTGGAAGATCATGTTGCGTGCAAAGGCCCGGCTTTTCATGGAACCGCTGGCACCGTAAACGGCAATATTCCGGTTCATGCGGGTATCCTTCGGGAGACAAACGGCTTTTCCGTTCAGTTTTCCAAGAATGGTTCCCTTGTGTTTCTTGACATCATTCGTAAGCTCCAGTACCTGATGCATTTCCTCCAAAGTCATAAAACCGGAAGTCCCATAGGTTCCCTTTGTGGAATAATTCAGGTTCCGGTCCCGGTCTGTTATTTCCCCGTTTCGGTCAAATCCCATACGCATGAGAAGGAAGGTCAGGAGTCCAAAAGCTGCCAGACATAGAAAAATCCCATACAGATTGTACGGGAAAGCAGTCAGGGCATCCAGACAGGCGAGCGGGTGCGGGGAGGGAATCTGCGGGGCAGTTCCGTTTCCAGCAAAATTGCCGGCAGATTCCCAGGTCTGATAGTTGCGGATAAATTGAGCAACATAGCCTCCTGCATAGAGGGTGCAGAAGGTGATCGGAAGCATATAAATGAGCTTCCACCATTTACGGTTCATGTAAAAACCCCCTTTTGAATTTGCAAAGGTCAATACTGGAGAAATGGATTGTGGCAGTTAAGTATTTTTTCAGGACCGGAATCTGAAAATCGAAACAGATCAGGTTCCCGGATCTGCCGTATACATTTAAGCCGGTATTGAACCGGTTGATTCGCTGCATGTCAAAATCATAAGCAAGAAGGATGGGGTTCCCGGAAGCATCCGTGGCATCATGTTCCAGTGGAATTGAATCGCTGCGGCAGCCCAGATCGGACAGCAGGAGGTTGTCCAGCTTTTCCATGATCTCAGGGTGAACCAGCAGTTTTAAAAGCACTTCCCCTTCCGGAGTATTGGGAAGGTAATGGAAATGCTCGAAGGAAGTGTCCAGCATAAACAGGCTCTTTTTGTAGCCTCCTGTACTGGTAAACAGCCGGAAAGCCATTTCCATGTCGGTTCCGGTCATGATTGCCCGGATCTGTGGATGTCCGTTGTAAGGGTAGCCTTGCAGGTAATGCTGCAGGAAGGCGTTTAAGCGGACTTCCGTTCGATATTCCCATTTCAGGACTCCGTTTCCCGTGTTGTAAAGGACATAGACACATTGCGGTGCCATCAGGATGCCCATGCTGCGGGAGTTCCTAATCTTCGTGGTCTCCGGGCCTAGTTCCTTAATTTCTCTGGAAGCGTAAAAAAGAGGAAGGCTTCGCATACCGATGGAACCAGCTTCGCGGTGATTACAGAAGATGTCAGGTTTTACATCCGGATAAAAGGGAATCCCGGCATGAAGGAGTGTCAGATACGTTTCGGCTTTCTGATGTAAGCGGATACGTCGGGATACTTCACTTCGGATGAGGTTCGTCTCGGTATTGCCGGTCAGATAGCACTGGAAGCGTAGCGGCGAGACAGATAACAGCATCTCTTTCGCAGCTTTTGTAAGACGGTAGCCTCTGAGAGCATCCCGGTAGTGGGTACGGATGAGGTGTTCCGCCTTCAAATCCGTAATGAGTTTTTCCGCATAGGAGGCACTTGGGATGAGTCTGTTTAGCTGGTCTGCGGGAAATTCCCCGCACATCCCTATCATTTCCAGTAAGCGGTATTTCGTAGTGTCAGGTCTTATCAAATAAGCATCACCTCAATTCAGTTCTTACCCATGCAAGCCTATACTTGGGTAAATCTCCGGTGGTTTGGAGATAAAAAAAGCAAGAAAACAAAGTTCCCTGCGGTGGTTCTTACCGATGTCGGATTTCTGCCTGAGAAGTCAGGAGATTTTCCGACATGCTTTCGTGATGATTTTTCTGGTTCTGCAGCCATTTCGGAAAGTCAGCTTTTTCCATAACCGATACCAGTGTACAGTCCTTTAAGCCAAGCTGTGTCGTGTAGTAGGAATCACAGAAAAAGCCGCTGTCATCTGTCAGAACATAAGTACAAAGTGTATCCAGAATCTGTTTAAACTCCAGATTGTCATAATCCCGGATACGTCTTTGAGGAAGTTCCCTGTCATATATTTGACTGAAACATATCACGCAGTCACGATAGAGGGGCAGGGCATTTTGTTTTACATACTCCCGAAGCATATAATTAAGCGGTTCATGGAGAAATGCAGTGTTTGTGTGGACTCTTCGTTTCGGAAGCAGTCCGGGAAGCGTAATGGTGAGAATCCCCTGCTGTTCTGCAATCCGCATTCCCTGTGCATCTGCCGCTTTGGGAAGATAAGCTGCTTGATTTGGGGAGAGAGCCGGACAGACAAGGTTACGCATCTGGCAGGCAATCCGCTCCGCCCGAAGAGCAGCACTGACGCTCAGTTCCTCAAAATTTTTATCATAATTCTGGATATCAGTGACCTTCAGAGCGTAAACGGTATTCGTCAGTTTTTGCAGCTCCCCTTCCAGTTTTTCAAGCCGCTGGTAAATGGTTGGTGTATTTTGCGTCATAATAACCTACTTTCTCATGTAGTAACTGACAGCACCGGATTCATTTACAAGGCAGTAAGCGGCTACATCATCAATGGTGATTTTGGCAGCCTGGCTTTCGGATTCTAAGACAATCAGGCGTTTGGAACCATGTGATGGGATACTTTCCATCACATGATTGATCAGAGCCTCCTGTTCTTCACCGATATAGATGATTTCGTATTGTTCATCTTGCGAAAAGAAATTGAGCTTGATTGGAAATTCGCCACTGGTGTGGTATACAACACCTTTCTTAAAATCCAGCAGTACCCAGAAGCATGTAATTATAGCATAGTCAGGATTCTCAGCAGACTGCTGGCTGTCACAAAGAAGGTCATGCTCTTTATCGTAAATGATGCGCCCTTGTTTGATGAGGCTGGTAATCAATGACTTGATAGACTGCTCATGTCGGGAGAAAAGTTGTAAAACCTGGTCATACCTCAGAGTATGGTAAGTGGTAATGAACCGTAAGAGCTTGGCTCCTTCTCCTTGATAGATTTCGTTCCTTGTTTTCATGATTGACTCCCTTCTATATATAATAGGAAACTTTATACATATGGCTGTACGTACAGGATACGTTTGGTATTGTAAGTATAGTGTACGTACAAAGTACATAGAACCTGCTGTCAGCGATTGAATTTACAGGTACAAAAAAAGCACCATCTATGGGTGCTGGAAATAAGGAAAACTATAAGCAATACCTATTGTAGCATGGGTAATTTTACGCTTCAATCGCAGAAGCAGGTCATTTCTGTGCCATTTTCACTGGTTGGCATAAAAAAAGCAGGAAACCATTTTGATTCCCTGCATGGTGTATTGTTGTGCTTTTGTGTAGTTCTAATGATTACTTGTCTTTATAAAATGCTTCGAAAGCTTGTGCGAAGAATTCGGCTGTACCATTGCCGTATTTTTCATCTATCATAGGTTTGATTTTTTCATTACGGTAATATTGAGCCTGTGCAACCATCAGACCGTGTTCTTTCTTTATCTGTGAAAGTTGTTTCATAAGAAAACCGTATTCGGAAACAAGTTCTCTTACTTCAGAAGAATCTGGTGAACATACTTTTTTAGCTGCTAATTTGTATAAAAGATTGTCAAATTGTTGGTTGTAACTTTCTGCAGCCTCTTTGCTAATAGGATTGTTGGCAACAGACAGGAATTGCTCTTTTCCTCCATACCACTCAACAACTTTAGCATAGCCTTTCTGCATTTCTTCTGATGAAACTGTCTTAATATAATGCTTTTTCCATTCTTCAATGCTTCCAAACTCTTTTACAGCAAGTTCTTTCATATTGTCAGGCATATGTTCAAACATAGTTTGGAACATTTCTTCAACTTCCGTTTTACTAAAAATCGCAAAATCCATTTTATTCTCTCCTTTCAGGATATCATCAATGCTGGCAATCAGATGTTCCATACGTTCTTTCTTTGCTACCAACATTTTTCTCTGCATTTGCAAGATCTGGTTCCTTTCAAGAGCAGGATTCTCCAGAACAGCTTTGATTTCTTTCAAAGGAATGTCAAACTCACGGAAAAACAGAATCTGCTGTAATATTTCCAATGCCCTATCGTCATAAAGCCGGTATCCCGCATCACTTTTTTGTGTTGGTTTTAAAAGCCCGATTTCATCGTAATAGTGAAGCGTGCGAACGCTGATACCTGTAAGTTCTGATATTTCTTTGACTGTCCTCATAGTTGCTGACCTCCTGTTCCTGATAAGATAACTGTACGCTATGACGTTCCGTGAGAGTCAATATATATTTTGCATTTTTTAGTATAACATTTTTATGATATTACGAAAAGCCGAGGAGATAGGCGATATGTATTACTCTGGAAAGAACTTGTTGAGCGTATCCAATGTCTCTTTTGCAGTAAATCCCCAAAGGATGGTACTGAGTGCTTCAATCGCAGCCCTGCGTTTCCGGTAATAGGTGCGGTAGGAAATATTGGTGATGTGGTGAGCCAGCTTATCCAATATCTCATCTGTATTTTTCATTTCCTGTGGAGAGAGAAAAGCGTAGTAGAGAATCCAGTAATACTGTTCCCCATGCTTGTGATTGTTCCGGAGGAGATCGATGGATGATTCCAAAAGCTTCAGCATCTGGTTGCTTCTGGCAATACTTTTTGCCCGTTGTTCGATGTCGCTTCCGGTAAGATCAGCCCCGGCAGCATAGATGGAGTCCAGAAATTTGTCGATGTCATTGTCGTATTGGAGCTTAAACTGGTGCTCCATCTGGTGTACGACTACCTTCAGGCTGTAGGTTGCATCCCGGTATCTGCGTAAAAACTGATAGGTGTCGTGAAAACGTGGATCTTCTTCGGGTGAAGGAAATCCCTGTGTATTGCGGTTTGCCATGTCTATTCCCCCCCTTTCAGTGCAGAAGGCTCTGCCACGGCAGGCATCTTTTGGGCAGACTCATCCCCTGGACTTACGGACAACTCAAACCGATAAGCGGCATTTCCGTAGGGACAGATAATATTTAGAGTAAATGTATTAAATATATCTTTGCAGGCTGATAATGGAGATAATATATAGCGGGTTTTGGAGCAGTGGCAACATGGAATCCCTTGTGAATCCAATAGTTCTGCGACTTTTTGCACGATAAATTTCATGTGTGAATCTGGAACGCAGGAATCATTTTTTGTAACGGTGATTTGTGAGTCTGTGACAGTTTCTGAAACGCTAACAGAAGCAGAATCCTCAATAGTGATTTCTTCAGGTACATGGATTGGTAATTGCATCTTCATAGCGATCTCCTCCTTGTCAATCATAACGTCGCTGATATTAAACATCACGGACAGGTAATTGTTGAGATAAATTACGCTTCCGTGTTTTCCTGTAAATGAGATAAGTGTAATGTATTCTTTTTCCTCCAGTTTCTTCAAGAGTCGTGATACCGATGCCTTTGACAGACTCCACCTTTCACCCAGTTCATTAAAGCTGGTAAGGGGATTTCCGGTATTATCCCGGTAATAGACAATGGGACCGGAATCAGATCCCAGGACAGAGGAATCGTTGTAAACTGCATGAATCCACAGATCCAGAATAACATCCATTTCCGAGCATTTTCCAATGCCAATTAGTTCGTGAACTTTGGCAATCGGGAAAAAGAAAAACCCTGTATCTTTTTTACAGGGATAGTTGTATTCCAATACGGTATTGTCTTTGGGCCAGTCTGATATTTTGAATTTGACCAGGCGGTTTTTGCCGAGAAGAGAGTAGGTAATGTAATTCTGCTCTTCAAAAAATCGAAGGATGGACAACGCTTGATGTTGGAAACGGCAGCGAAACCATTCCTGAAGATCTGTGACTGTGCAGATCCACTCTCCTGGACCAATGGTATAGGTAATGTGTTCCATCCGGCGGTAGGATGTGCGGTAATTTGCATAGGAGCATAATACCAGATAATAAAAAAGAAAAGAGCCCCCGGTAGTTCGGATGCTCTTGGTAGTGATTAAAGTTTGTATGAAGTCACGGTAAATGCGACAGCGTGGAAATTCCACGATTTGTTTGAGTTCTAATTTGTAATTCATGGTGATCTTCCTTTCAAAGTATATTTAATTGTAATCGGACTTTTCATAGTGTTGGTATCAAGAAGAAGCCGATGGAAGTATAGCAAGTAGTCGTGTCACTCATTGCATTTTTATTGCATTTTTAAAATTTAGATTATGTGGCTATGTTGCTCTTAACTGGTTAAAAAGCCTTTAAAATCGTCTATATGCGTTAATACTCCGTACTGTCTGTCTGGAGTTTGAATAGTACAAGAGTACATGGATTATTTTATATGGCAGGTGGTCTATAGGATTGCCTGTCATATAAGTATTTATCATATTTGGACTTTATGTTGTTGCCAATGAAAATCAGAAGAGGAATTGTTAAATTATGGAGAATTCTATTGAAAACATTAGAAGAAGTAAGCAAACAATTTCTGAAATCGTAATTACAACTGTGATTATTTCCATAGGAATAAATTTTGTAGTGTTAGGGATAAGTAAGGAGTTAGATTTTAATAATAATTTGATGCTAATTATAATAGGTAGTATCTTGATTATATTATCTTTACTCATTATTTCTTTTCAGAAATTTAAACAATCGAATAGAAATGTGATAATAGAGGCAGCATTGGAGTATGATAATGGAAATAGAGAAATACTAGATATTGATGGTTATGCATTTTCATATGATGTATGCAAATACTTAAATGCGGCGTTGTCAGAAGATAAAAATATAGAAGCAATGTGGATGAAGGATAGACTTGCAATGACTCATATTTTTAATGAAGTCGAATCAGATAAAACTTTTATCGGTGTTTCGCGTTCAGGTACGTTGTTAAATCAACTTTTAGAATACATAGTTTTGAAGAAATTGTCCACATTAACAACAGATTATTTTAATAACCCAAAATACAATAAAGATAAGATAACAAGAATACAAAGAGAAGAAATTAATGATTTTGTTGCTTCTAATATTTTTGTGAATTTATTTTCAAAGCAGCCATATGAAAGGGCAGCGTTTGATAATAAAGATTTCGAAAGAGATGTTGTATATAGTATTGGTAAAAATGGTGCAATATATGATAAATTCGAACTTTATGTACCAGTGAAATGTCGGTTTGTTAAAGAAAAACCTAATACTATTACTTTGAAGCACCCATATTTTAAACTTAAAATCACACCAACTTTTACCGGATTTGGAACGGTTTTGCCACGTGATTTCGAGAAGAGATATATGCAAATTGAGAATCTTTCAAATATTTCGTGTTACAAAATAATGATTGGAATAGATTTGAAGTTTTCGCCACTTGCTTTTTTTATGAACAAAGAGCAATATTATGGTTGGATAGATAAATTTGCAAATGAGTTGATAAATTATGCATCAATTGATAAATTTTTTGAGAAAATAAGATGGGATGTGGTTAGAACTTTTATGAAGTGTAATAAGTAACGTATTGGCAACATTTTGGCAACAGAAAATCAGTAAGCCAGAATAATTGATGTAATTGAAGTAAAAACAGGGGTGTATTTGCACAAAACTTAAATAAATACAGTTAAGAACAGCAAAGGACACGCCGAGTTTGAATAATGTACATGAGCCAAGAAATGCTGAATTTAAGGCGTTTCTTGGCTCGTTTTTGGTTGCGTGACAATCAAATGACAATAATTTTGGAAATTAGTATGTGCTCATATCGGATTTGAATATGTAGCATTTTTTTGCATAGAAAAGTTTTATTTGTCTCAAATCATAAATAAAATCATCGTATTTATTATAATCTCTATAAAGAATATCTTTAATAATTGGTGTTAATGAGAAAATTAGTGAAAAAGTTAATAACACAAGAACTATAACTTGTAATGCCATGGTAATCATTTCGTCTTGTGAAGCAGCATTTCCAATCTTTTGTGCTACAAATGCAACAATAGGAATAATTATTGCACCTAATGTCTTAAATGGTTTCTTTAATGGGGCTATGTAGTCACATTGGATTTGTGCCTGTTTTGCTTCCTCAATTAACATATCAAGTGAGTCAAAATTTTGAATTTCTATTCCGTAGTCTTTTAATACATTAATGGTCATATTCATTCGTTTTTCGGAATAAGGGGCATAGTGTTGCTGAAGCATTACTTTAAGATTCCTTTTCATGGAATCAATTATAAAGAAAATTATAAGTGATATAATACCTAATGCCATCGGGATATATGAAGCCCAAGTTTGCTTAAAAATTAATAAGATACCACTAATAATAGCACTTGCAAAAAGGATGATTACAAGAATCTTTCGGTAAAGGGGAAGTTTTGTAAAAGGAATAGTGCTTTTAATATTTTTTAATCCAATTTTATAGCTGATAAATAAGTCACAAAATCTCATATGAATATCTCCTTTTTATTCGTAGTATATTGCAATAGGATGTACAATATTTAAGGATGATTGTTGACCAAAGAATGAAAGCATGATTTGGTTCAAACCGATGCCAACTTGAGCTAATGGAGAAATATTTGTACTGTCATTAGTATCTGTTGTTATTTTGTTAGTGATATATCCAAGAACTTTGATTTTACCGCCGAATTTAAAAGATGTCATATTAATGCTATCGCGCATATATTTGTCATTTAGTACAACCATATTGTCTGCAATACATAAGGTTCTTCGATATGGAACAAGTGTGCAAAGCATTTCAATTATGTCCTTTGTATCATCATAGCCTTTATCAGATTCTGCACATTTGCTTTTGGCAAGATTAGTATAAATTTTCTTGATTTCATTAGAATTAGCGCCTTCCTGCTCTAATTCAATATCTTGTTGTATTTTAAGCAAGGCTTGTATTTTGTCGCGGTCGTTTTTCTTCATAAAATCCAAAAATTTTTTGTCGTTAAAAATCTTTTTATAATAGTCTAAATCCATAATATAAAATTCGTCATTGATTTCTATGAAGTCACCAATATTGTGATTTGATAAATGTTCGTTTTTGTTTAAATAATTCATGAGTTGATCGAATGCGTTGTCATGTAAAAGCTTAGTCTGTACAGCGCTAATAAGTTCAGTGTTAGATGTCTCTTTTAAATGGCGATATGTAAAATCCATTTTGCCTTCAATGCCTTTTCCAAATACTTTTAAATCTGCATCTGCTCCTAAGTCAGATGTATATTCAGATTGCTTATCAGTTGCTTGACTAGATTGAGTCTCTGTTTCTTGTGTTTGCACTAAGCCATCATATATTTGTGCAATATATGAATTAAGTGTATCAGTATCTAAATATATAAATCTTCTCATAATAATAAATCCTTTCCTATGATTATGGTTGAACTACTCTTTCTTCGGTTTCCTTTTCCTCTTCACATAAGAGAAATCCGGAAACAAGTCTTTTAACAATTCAGCAGTTTCTTCTACATCGTCATATTCATCCATATTTTGAACAAGTAGCTGGTCGTCATCATCAAGATTCAACGAAACAGTATACTCTTTATTGGGGTCTGTTGGGTTCATTGGGTACTTTACCTCTTTGAGATAATATTCCGTTTCTGATATTTCTTCATCCTCTAGCTTGTCTCGTAAACGTGCCCAATACTCAACCATCTTTCGGAAGTTATTAAGGTCTTCCTGTGGACGGGGACCAGCACTTGGAAGCCGCTCTTCAAATTTGAAGCATATTTCTCCATCTTTCATAGTAGGTCGTAGTCCGTATGCCCATTCAATGTCAAATAGTACATGAAGTGCACTGAATATATTGGCAACATCAGGATCAGATAATGCATAAAAACTGACACCTAGATTGTTTGCAATACTTAATAAAGTCGCTTCATCCGGATATCTGTTTCCGAGTTCATAGTTTCTAATAGTAGATTCATTTAATCCGCATTTCTCTGCTAATTCCTTTTGCGTCATGTCAGATGCAATTCTGAAATTTCGAATCAAATAGCCTACTCGGCTGGTGAATTTCTCTCCCATTTTTACTGCTCCTTATAAGGTTAATGAGGGTTGTAGCATGCACGACGACACGAGGTACAAAACATGCATCTGCATACATTATATCATCAACAGTGCAACTGGAAGAGTTTTATATGCTGGAAAAAGAAACCGAAAAATCGGATGCTAGAAAAGTAGCTGTGCTGATGAAAGGATATCTGCAGTCGATGAAGTCAAATATTCGAGAAATCATTCGTTATATTAATGACACGATACTTGAAAAATCAAATGATAAAAAGAAAGATAAACAGGAATCTGCGAGCACCATATCCGAGGAAGTGCAGGAATTTGTGAATCTGACAATTACAGAGCATATGGGGAAAGCATATTCAGAATGGAAGTTAAAGCAGGATAAAGAGCCAGTAAGTGAGATTGATAAGAAATACCAGAAATTACTGGAAACGTTATCCCAAGAACAGGAAGAAGTGATTACGGAATACTGTAATGCAATTTTTAGCAGTGGAGTAGAAACAGAAGAATTTTTCTATCGACTGGGATTAAAAGATGGACTGAATCTGAAAAATACGGTAAAATCTGTATTAGAAATGATATCATGAAATCGGAAGTTGGAGGATACACGCATGAAAATTGTAATCATTAATGGAAGTGCCAGAAAAGGAAACACGCTGACAGCAATCAATGCATTTATAAAAGGAGCATCAGAAAAGAATGAAATTGAAATCATTGAACCCGACAAACTCAACATTGCACCATGCAAGGGATGTGGTGTCTGTCAATGCTCTAAGGGATGCGTCGATAAGGATGATACAAATTCTACAATTAATAAAATTGCTGCCGCAGATATGATTCTTTTTGCTACACCAGTTTATTGGTGGGGAATGTCAGCACAATTGAAACTTATCATTGATAAGTGCTACTGCCGTGGATTGCAGTTAAAAAATAAAAAAGTTGGCACGATTGTTGTAGGCGGTTCTCCCGTAGACAGTATCCAGTATGAGCTGATTGATAAGCAGTTTGACTGTATGGCAAAATATCTTTCATGGGATATGCTTTTCAAAAAATCATATTACGCAACAGCCAGAGATGAACTTGAAAAAAACAAGGATTCCATGAACGAACTTGAGGGGATCGGAAAAAATTTATAAAGCACGTTCCAAATTCCTGTTTGCATATTTCATTAAAAGGCACATATTAAAATTAACACAAAAGGAGATGTTAGAATGAAAGCTCATGAATATTGGTCTGTCGGAGCATTGATAACGATGCTAGGAACTTTTTATAGCGGATATAAAGGTTCAAAATCAAGCCATAAATATTTTGCGGCAAGTTCTTTGCTTTGTATGATTATGGCTATTTATACAGGTCATAAGATGATATCTAAAAACAAGAAAACAAAGAAAGAACCAATATCATTAGGAAATGAAGAATAATACAATCAACCTTGTGCCAAGTGGGCACGAAGTTGGCATAGTCACTATGGTGTCAGGAGAAATCCTGGCATCTTTTTTTATATCTTTTTACACTTCAAAAAATAATTTCAAAAAATTTCTAAAATCATGTCCGATTTTGTCGCTCCCAATACAGAGTATATGGAAGGCAAATTGAAAATCCTCTGATTTCCAAAAATCACAAACGTAAAAGAGGTTCAGACAGTTCTTCCGATTGCACCTTGACAATTGAAGGAGCTGATACATCTTGAGAAATATGCTTACCGGAGTTAATCCGGCTTGGAAATCTGATGGATGATGTTCGGTATTATGGAGAGCTTGCACTGGTACGGGAAGGGATTGAGAAAATACATGAAGCATTGCCGGATTATAAGTATGTACCGATGAGGGATGTTCGAGAAGCAATGTATCCAGAGAAGATGACCACAGAACAGCTGGCAGAGGCACTGGATGAGATTGCAGAAGCTTTTGATTCGTATGAGTATCGAGATAATGTGGAGCCGGGAGAAAATACGGTACAAGAGGTGATGTTGGATTTGCAGAGCTTTTGCAGTCTGGAAGAAAAAGGTGTGAAGGAGAGACGAGAACAGCAGGTAGCGGAAAGAAATGAAGGAAGAGCAGATGAGCGAGTAATAAGTACCGGAGCGAATGCAGTGGTTAAGGAGGCAGGAAAGACAGATAGAAAAACGGCACAGCAGAAGCAGACGGTAGATGGAAAAGATAAGAAATTATCCATTCATGAACGGCTTGAAATCAATAAGAAGATTATTCAAGAAAAACAGGGAAAAGATAAGCCGGAGAGAGGAGCTGATTTTGGTGTGAGATAATTGAAAAAAGGAATGGAAGTTACTGTTTTGGTAGTTCATTGGGAGCATCCCAGTTATCATACCAGCGTTTCATAGAATTCGGGTATTTTGCGGTCCATTTTTCAGTAACACGATCTAGTACTTTTTAAGATAAAGTAGAAATAGTGCAATTTTCACAGGATATTATACAAGAATTACATAGAAATATATTGTATTATTGATATAGTATTCTTGAATTGTATGTGAGGAGAAAACTATGGCAGCTGAAAGAAAAACATTAACACAGTTATCTGTGCCAATATGCTTAGAAACTTTATTTTATATGCTTTCAGGTATGGTCGATACGCTTATGCTATCATCTGTAAGCGACCAGGCTGTAGGAGCAGTGGGAACAGCAAATACATATATAGGTGTTTTTATTATCATGTTCGGCGTAATATCGTCGGGTATGATAGCTGTTATGTCACAAAATATCGGGGCCGGAAGACTGGGGATAGCGTATCAGGCAAGACAACTTGGACTTATATTCAACGCATTGATAGGTATCGTAATGTCTGTCATTCTTGCTACTTTTTCTGGTGGGATACTTCGAATCGTAAGTATTGCTCCGGCTTTGCTTGAGCCGGCTGAAATATATCTTAGAATTGTTGGCGGCGCATGTTTTTTAAATGCACTGATTCCTATTTTCTCCAGTTATTTGAGAGTGTTTGGATATACAAAACATTCTTTGATAGGAACTATTGTTGGAAATGTTCTCAATATAATACTTAATTCAGTATTCTTATTTGTATTCAACTGGGGTGTAATGGGAGTTGCTGTTGCCACGGTTATTTCAAGAGTTGTAAATCTTATTATTGTAGCAGGTATGGGGGCTGTGCTTATAAAAGCAAAACAGAGTCCTGAGCGAATTGCATCAAGAAAGATATTTGCGCAGATTGTTAAGATTGGTTTTCCTTCTGCGCTTGAAACAGCACTTTACAACATCGCAATGACCTTTATTGTACGTTTTATGAATCAGATGGATGTGGATGGAATGAATGTTACAGCATGCTCATATGCTATACAGATTGCAAATTTCTCATATTGTGTGGGAGCTGCCCTTGCTCAGGCAAATGCAATTATGACCGGTTGGAGAATTGGAGCAAAAGAGTTTGAGGAATGTAACAGGGGAACGAGAAAAGCTGCGATATACGGTATCATCACAGCGACCTGTTTTTCCGTGACATTTGCATTGGCAGGACATTTTATCGTGCATATATTTACTGATGATACACAGATGATAAATCTTGTGGTAAAGTTGTTAATAGTAGATGTCTTTCTTGAATTTGGAAGGGTAACAAACCTTGTATATGGTCAGGCATTAAAAACGAGTGGAGACGCACTTTTCCCGGTTATACTAGGTGCAATATTTATGTATTTGTTTGCAGTTGGCGGAACTTATTTTCTCGGAATACACATGGGACTTCTGGCTGTAGGATCATATATTGCTATGGCAGGTGACGAATGTGCGAGAGCTGTGGGAATGGTACTTAGATGGAAGAGTGGAAAATGGAAAAGTAAAGGTCTTATAGAAGTATAGGAGAGATTATGTACTTTGAATTAAAGGAAAATAAACCGCATGGTACAAAGGATGATCCGTTTAGTACATATCATATAAAAAATGAGGGACGATCATTTCAGATACCGGTACATTGGCATGATGAACTGGAAATTATATATGTAAAAAGTGGGTTTTTGACTGTAAGTATATCAGGAGAAAATTATATTGGAACCCCCGGGGATGCTTTTGTAGTGTCGCCGGGCAATCTGCATTTCATGGGTTCACAGGCTGGAGAAGTGGATTATTTTACTTTCCTTTTTCCACTTGAATATATCTCTTTTTGCACAGATGACATGTTAGATGATAAATTGCTTACTCCATTAAAAAATGGTCATTTGATGATAAGACCAAGGATCAAGGATGCAGCAAAAGAGTTGTGTGAGCAGTTGGCCGAAATATATATGGCAAAAAATGATGAAAAGAAGTTGGAAATAGCTGTTCAGATAAAGACAAAAATAATTCTTTTACAATTTATTCTTCACATGTGGGAGAATGGATTTATAATCGAAAATGATAAAAGTGGAAGAAATACTGTAGAAAAAGAGATGATTTCATACATACAGCAGAGTTTTACAGGGGAGATATCATTAAAGGAATTTGGGGAACAGTTCCATCTTTCTGAAAAATATGTATCGCAATATTTTAAAGAACATTTTCATATTACGCTTTCAAAATATGTTACATATTTGCGGTTGGAGCATGCAAAACAGTTGTTACAAAATTCGGACATTCCAGTTACAGAGGTTGCAATGCTCAGTGGCTATCAGAACGTAAGTTATTTTATCAGAAGCTTCAAAAAAACATATGGAGTGTCTCCGTTAAAATATAGAAAAAATGAGCCGAGTACATGGATTTAGCGGAGTGTGAAAGAAACATAAACGATGTTACAAACAAAAGGTTAGGGAACACCTGAAAGGGAGTTTCCTAACCTTTTGTTGTATAGAGCTGTTATCAGTCTGCTCAATCAATAAATAATCAGGCAATTTTATGCTACAGGAACATTTCCTGTAGATTTCCTTTCAATCAGCTGTGTATACAATAAAAATGTACTGATTGAAACGCCATTAAGAAGACTGGATAACGCAAAGAATCCACTTTTTCCCAGTTCAATTGAATATTCCAATGCAATAGTGCATGCTTTCCAAAGATTCAGAGCACCCTTTTCCGGAA